>NZ_LGIA01000182.1 GCF_001270965.1 Sunxiuqinia dokdonensis
TATTTTGTGTGCCCAATAACGGGTTCAACTTCAAAGGATTACTTCGGAAAATCAAAGAAGAAGTTCTTTGGCTTAAAACTTTACTGGAAATAATCATTAGACAAAAACAATTATTTCCAGTAAATATTAGTTCATAAGGATTAACTAGTTAAAGATGCCATCCATGCTCTTGAAACGAATAATGTCAACTTAGTGTTGAAGTGGATTACGGATGAACAGGAACAGAAAATCGTTCCTCTATTCAATAAGACCTACAATCTAAAAAACGGAGATAAAGAGGTTTACACCCTTGTAGAAAAACATTTTCTTGAAACCCTCGTCCGCTTGCACCGCGAAACAGAAGGTGCTTCTTACAGCGGATTAAAACCAGCCGGAACGACCAAGCAAATTATTCAGATGACTGATAAAGCTCTTGACGAAGGAAATGTAGATGACTTTTTGACGAAATTGAATAGCCACATTAATAAGGTGATTCAGGAAAAATATCAAAAAGTCTCAGAACTTAATAAAGTAAAGGATAATTCAGAAGAGCAAGGAAGAGCCTTTGTAGCAGCTTATGTTGATTATACACACACGGTTGAAGCACTTCATGACGTCATGGAGCACGACGGTAATCATTCAGGGCACTAAGAATGAAGAGGCTTCCGACCCTACAACTGCATTAATTCGCGAATTTATCAAACTAATAATCAGCGCCGCTGTTTATTAGTTCGTTACATTCTCTATACTCTTTTTATTATGGCAAACGATATCTTTCAAATCAGAAGAGCATTAAAAATCGAGGGGAAAGATTATTCCTATTACAGTCTTCCTGAATTACAAAAGCAAGGATTTTCAATAGAGAAGCTTCCTTTTTCCATCCGAATTCTCTTAGAGAACGCCTTGCGTAATTTTGACGATTTTTCGGTAACCAAAGAAGCTATAGAAACGCTTTTAAATTGGACACCGCAAGGTTCCGATAAGGATATTCCGTTTAAGCCCGCGCGAGTTTTAATGCAGGATTTTACCGGAGTTCCGGCTGTTGTAGATCTTGCCTCCATTCGTGCCGAAGTCGCCCGTAAAAAGAAAAATCCCGACAGCATCAATCCGCTCGTGCCGGTCGATCTGGTGATCGACCATTCGGTCCAGGTTGATTATTTTGGGGCCAACTATGCATACAAACGGAATGTAGAGGAAGAATACAAACGCAATAGAGAACGGTATCAGTTTTTAAAATGGGCACAAAAGTCGTTTGACAATTTTAGCGTTGTTCCACCGGGCATGGGCATTTGCCACCAGGTAAACCTGGAATTCCTTTCCAGGGGCGTAATCGCACGAAACGGGGAGCTGTTTCCTGACACCTTGGTTGGTACCGACAGCCACACGCCTATGGTCAACGGGATTGGCGTAGTGGCTTGGGGTGTGGGAGGTATTGAAGCCGAAGCGGCCATCCTGGGGCAACCCATTTATTTCATTATGCCCGAAGTGATTGGCTTAAAACTCACCAGCAAGCTTCCGGTGGGTTCAACGGCTACCGACCTCGTGCTGACCATCGCCGAGCTGCTCCGCAAGCACGGAGTTGTAGGAAAATTTGTTGAAGTGTTCGGCTCCGGATTGAACCATCTTTCGGTACCTGACCGTGCAACGATTGGTAACATGTCGCCCGAATTTGGCTGTACCATCACCTATTTCCCCATCGATGATAAAACCCTGGAATACATGCGGGCCAGCAACCGCAGCGAAGAACAGGTGAAGCTGGTGGAGACCTATTGTAAAACTAACCTGCTATGGCGGGAAGATGAAGATGCAATTAACTACTCTTCGGTACTGGAACTGGATCTATCCACCGTGGAACCTACGATTGCCGGTCCAAAACGTCCACAGGATAAAATTCTGCTGAGGAATGTAAAAGAAAAATTCATTGACTTATTGGCCACCTCTTTTGAAAGGGAATATGTTGAACAGCAAGACCGTGAGACACAGAAATACCTTACCCGGTGGAATGCAGAAGGCGGGGATCAGCTTATCGATACAAGAATTGGTGAAAACAGCGACGCGGAAATAGAAATTCAGGAAAAAGGCGGTTTAAAAACAGTCTGGATTCATCAAGGCGATGAAAAATTTATGCTGTCTGATGGCGCGGTGGTTATTGCGGCCATCACTTCGTGCACCAACACTTCCAATCCATTTGTAATGGTGGGTGCCGGTCTGGTAGCCCGCAAGGCTCGTGAGCGCGGGTTGGACGTAAAGCCTTGGGTTAAAACTTCGCTGGCTCCGGGGTCTAAAGTAGTAAGCGACTATCTGGAGAAAGCTGACCTGATGACAGATTTGGAAGCTTTAAAATTTCATCTTGTAGGTTATGGCTGTACTTCTTGCATCGGCAATTCGGGTCCGCTTCCCCAGAAAATTGCCCAGGCGGTAGAGGAACATAAACTAGTTGTCTCCGCTGTGCTGTCAGGCAACCGAAACTTTGAGGCACGCATTCACCCGCAGGTAAAAATGAATTTTCTGATGTCCCCGATGCTCGTGGTCGCCTATGCGCTTGCGGGTCGTATTGATATCGATTTGAAGAACGAGCCCATCAGTTACGATTCCAACCGGGAGCCTGTTTTCTTGAAGAATATCTGGCCTTCGGATGATGAAATCAATGCCATCCTGAGCCAGGTACTTTCTTCCAAAGATTTTTCAAAAAATTACGGTAAAATCTTTGAAGGCAACAAACTCTGGCGAGAGCTGGAAGTCCCGGATGGGCAGCTATATGACTGGAACAAAGACTCGACATACATCAAAGAAATTCCGATTTTCCGCAACATCTCAAAGCAACCCGAAGCGCTGACAGACATTCAAGGCGCACGTGCCCTTCTGGTATTGGACGATGGTGTAACCACCGACCATATTTCACCAGCCGGCGCTTTTAACGAAAACGCCGCCTCGGGCAAATACCTGTTAGGAAAAGGAGTGAAAAAGGAGAATTTCAACTCCTATGGTTCTCGCAGGGGAAACGATGAAGTGATGGTACGCGGCACGTTTGCAAACGTAAGAATCAAAAATACACTGGCTGACCGGGAAGGGGGATTCACCCAATACCTACCCTCCGGACAAGAAATGTCCGTTTTTGATGCTTCCGAAAAATACCGAAAAGATCATACTCCTTTACTGGTTTTAGCAGGTAAAGAATACGGCAGTGGTTCATCCCGCGATTGGGCAGCCAAAGGTACTTTTTTATTGGGCATAAAAGCAGTGCTGGCCGAAAGCTATGAACGCATTCACCGCAGCAACCTGGTCGGAATGGGCGTATTGCCCTTACAATACAAAAACGGAGAGACAACAGAAACACTGGGGCTTACAGGTCATGAAACCTTCACCATCACCGGTATCACGGAAAATATGGTTCCCCTGAAAGAAGTTCAGATTTTGGCTAAAACAGATCAGGATAAGGTGATCAAGTTTAAAGCAGTAGCACGACTTGATTCCCGGGTAGAAATTGAATATTACCGTAATGGGGGAATTCTACAATACATGCTCCGGCAATTCCTGAAATCATAACTATAAAATTAGATCATGAACAAAGATTTATATCCGAAGATAACTCAGGAGCTGGCTGATCAGCGAACTGATTTAGCACCCGAAATTATGACAGTCTGGAACAATTTCAGTAAAACAGTGCTTAAAGAAGGAGCGTTGCCAGAGAAAACCAAACAATTAATTGCTGTGGCTGTGGCACACGTAACACAGTGCCCGTATTGCATCCGCTCACATACCAAACAGGCCATGCGCAAAGGAGCAAGCAAAGAAGAAATCATGGAAGCAATATGGGTGGCTGCCGAAATGCGGGCAGGAGCGGCTTATGCCCACGCTTCAATTGCGATAGATGAGATGGAAAAATAAGGATACACAATAATAGACAGGAAATTGTTGCCCTGACCTTGGGCATTGTTGCCATTATTGGGAGAAACCGGTTAGCAATTGGATTTCCTGCAGTTTCGGGAACCTACAAACCTCAATAAAAATGCCACGTAGTATGAAGAAATTTAAAATCAAACGAATTGATGATGAATCCTCCGACGATGATGGTTACCGTGTTTTGGTGGATCGGCTCTGACCCCGTGGAATTTCTAAAAAAGAAGCAAACCTCGATCGTTGAAACAAGGAGGTTGCGCCATCTCCTGAACTCCGAAAATGGTTTAAACACAAAGAGACACGCTTTTAGGAGTTTGAATGGAAGTACCAGGAAAAATTAAAGGACAAAAAGGAGGAATTGATTAAATTGAGGCAAACAGCAAAAAATGAAACGGTTAGTTTGTTATATGCTGCAAAAAGTCCTGAGACAAATCATGCTCTCGTCCTAATAAAAGTGTTGCTGAAGGAACAATGAAAGGTGATTTCTGAAAGAAAGATAGCTTGTAAAAAGCACTTTTATTCTTCGCCTGCGACAAGCAAACAATTCTACCTAGCTGCTCCTCAGATTACTGGTATTTCCAGGAATCAAGATAATTCACCGATTTAACTTATCGATAAGAGTAAATGACAATCCATAAAAAGACAGCCGTGTCTTTTTATGGATTTATTTTATATATTTGCACCGCTGAAGGGATTAACAATTTAAGTTATATAAATCCAATTTCCACGAATAGAACTCGTTGAATCAAATTGCATCATTTTGACAGAAAACTGGAATAAAATAAGCTTGGCGTTCTTATTTGTAGTAGCAATTATCGGAACGCTTCTTCGCTCTCCGTATGTTGCTGCGTTACCGCTCAAATATACAAACCTTGTTCACGCACATTCCCACACGGCCTTTCAGGGCTGGATATACACCATTATGTTCCTTCTGTTAACAAGTACTTTTATCACGAAAGAACAAATATTAAAGGGACGATACTATTTGCAGTTCAAGCTAACGGTACTGATCGTTCTGGGCGTGTTAGTTTCTTTTTCCCTCCAAGGGTATGGACTTTACTCCATTATCTTTTCAACGCTTTTCCAGGTCTTGAATTATTGGTTTATTTACCGTTTCCTGAAAGACTCAGGTCAGGCTAAACCCGGTTCCGCAAATTTCATCGCTCTACGTTTTATAAAAACCGGCCTATTGCTGGGCGTATTGTCAACAATTATGCCCTTTGGCATTGGATTTCTTTCTGCAAATGGGCAAAGTGGCACTGAACTTTATCATGCCTTCGTTTATACGTTCATGCATCTGCAATACAACGGCTGGTTCCTGTTTGTAGCTTTAGGACTTTTCTATGAATTCCTCGAAAAAAACAATGTCACATTCAATTTAATTCAAGCCAATCTGTTTTACTGGTTTTTTACCGTAAGTATAATTCCGGCCATTGCCCTTTCCTTACTGGGCATGAGTTTTTCGAAGTATTTTATACTGCCTGCATACTTTTCAGCCCTCCTGCAGATTTTGGGATTGCTTTTCTTCTTATTGTCGTTACCACGGAAAACAGCGGATGTACTGAGACACAAGGCCCCATGGCTGAGACTTTATCTGCTTGTCTTTCTCGCATCATTTCTCGTAAAAAACATCCTACAAATTCTGTCTGCTTTTCCAGCATTTCAGATCTATGCCTTTAATAACAAGCTTGTTATTCTTGCTTATTTACACTTAACGCTAATCGGAGCCATTTCATTTTTGTTTTTAGCCCTGATGATTGAAATGAAGTGGATTGTTGCAGACATATTTGCCAGCTTTGGAAACTCCCTTCTGCTCTTGGGATTTGTATCCACCGAGCTGATCTTGACCCTGGGCGGCTTGGGACTATATTATAGCCATCAGATTTTACTGACTGGAAGCATATCAATGACTTTGGGGATTTTACTATTGGTAATTAGCAGGAAAAACAGGACCACTCAAAATTCACACATACAACTTTAATATGGAAAATAGAATAGAACACCCTGTACTGAAACCTTTGCATCATAATCAGAGAACGAAAGTGCGGGAATTTGCAGAACAAGTAATTAAACCGATTGCTGCAGAACTGGATTTAAAAGCGAAATTCTCAAAATCCCTTATAAAAAAAATGGGGGAATTTGGCCTGTTAGGGATAACACTGCCCAAGGAATATGGTGGAAACGATCTTGATTTTCTATCTTATATTATTTCGATTGAAGAATTAGCGCGCGTCGACAGCAGCCAGGCTGCGACATTGGCTGCACACAATTCACTGGGAATAGAACCGATTTATCAGTGGGGGACAACAGAACAAAAAAATACCTATTTGCCACGGCTTACGTCAGGCGACCATTTGTGGGCATTTGGTCTGACGGAGCCTAATGCTGGTTCTGATGCCATGGGGGTGGGAACCCATGCAGTATTTAAAAATGAGCACTGGCTTTTGAATGGTGTCAAGCAGTTTATAACCAATGCCACTTCCGAAATATCTTTAGGTGTAACCGTTTTGGCAGTTGTTGATGAAATTAATGGTAAAAAGAAGTTCACAACTTTCCTGGTTGATCGTGCAGAAAGCCAATACAAAACCGAAGAACTCAAAAATAAATTGGTATGGCATGCGGTAGATAATGGGAAATTATATTTTGAAGACACCAAGGTTGCAGCCAAAAATATGCTGGGAAATCATGGCGAAGGCGCCAAAATCACACTCAAAACACTTGATAGTGGGAGGTTGTCTATTGCTGCAGTTGGTTTAGGGCTTGCTCAAGGCGTTTTTGAAATGGCATCAGACTATGCCCGAAAAAGAGTTCAATTTGGTCAACCTATTGTAAAAAATCAGGCCATTGCTTTTAAGTTGGCCGACATGGCTACAAAAATAACTCTTGCACGCAACATGCTTTACAATGTTTGCTGGCAAAAGCAAAATAATTTGACTTATACAAAGGAAGCAGCAATGATCAAGCTATATTGTTCTGAGGTCGCCAAAGAAGTAGCAGATGAAGCTGTTCAGGTACACGGTGCCTACGGCCTTTATCATGAATATGGAGTGGAACGTTTTTATCGCGATCAACGAATCTTACAAATTGGTGAAGGCACATCAGAAATATTACGATTATTGATATCAAAAAAGCTTTAGCCAGAATAATTCAGAATTTGATCAATTTTTGGGTCGGAGGAAAACGGTATGGGCATAGAATACCCAAACAATAATCTAATTCAACTCAAAAATTAATAGTGTCTTTAAAAGGTAGCATCAAGCTCACTGTGTGGCGTGTAGAGTCCTGATATAACACATAACTGCTCTCAGAAACGTATGCTCAAAGGGACTGCGAGCACTATAGCAAAAACAGTTTTAAAAGGTTATGCCAATTATTTAAATCTATCAAAAGACATCTATATCTTTTTATAGATTTAAATTACTATATTTGCAGCACAACAAAGTTTCAACAATTTAAATCTTAAAATTATGAAAGTATTAGATGCAACGAAAATCGAACCGAGATTTAAACACCCAACGATTTTTCAAAAATATGAAGATCTGGCTGTTGGTGAATCTTTCATTCTTCAGAACGATCACGACCCAAAGCCACTTTACTACCAGTTCACTGCTGAAAAAGGAAAAGAATTTGGATGGGAGTATCTTCAGGAGGGCCCTGATGTGTGGGAGGTAAAAATCAGTAAACTGAAAGTGGCCTAAAAAGAGGGAAATGGGATGAGCAAGCTGACCACCAATTGAAATATTAGAATTATAAAAACAATCCTAATAGGCATAGTTACTCTAAGTGAAACCAGTTTATTAATATCTGTTTTCATGCTCGTTGTTTGTGCCAGATTTTGAATTGAGGGGAAGCTGCTCTTCTCATTAGTTTAATGAGATAATTCAACAATCACTAAAAAAAGGTTTATACAACTGACACAATGGAAATTAACAGCAAAACGAAAATATCAGCGTTGATCAAAGAAAACCCGGAAACCATTGAAGTGCTAATTTCTGTTAATCCTCATTTCAGTAAGTTGAGAAATCCGATACTTCGTGGGATATTAGCTTCGAGAACTAGCCTGGCAGACGCTGCCCGCATAGCAAAATGCGATATTGTACCACTATTTGAATCGCTTGCAAAAATTGGATTTAAACCTGAATACGAACCATCCAGACACGAAGAATCGATTAAAAGCGGTACAAATTCCAAGATTTCAGAGGCCATTCACCAGTCAAAAATAAACGCGTTGGACGTAAGGCCAACATTGGAACGAGGAGAAGATCCGTTTAGTGAGATTATGGGAGAACTGGCAAAACTTCAGAATGGATATGTATTGGAGGTAATCAACTCGTTCGAGCCCACGCCGCTGATTAAAATTGCACACACTAAAGGCTTCGACAGTATGGTTGAAGTAAAAGGTGATGCTGTTTACACCTATTTCATGAAAACAGGCGAAGCCAAAAAAGAAGTACATTCCGATAACTTGATGTTTAAGATTTCGGTAGCCGAACATGAAATGCGCAAGGCCAATTGCAACAAGAAAATCCACGAAATTGACGTTCGTGAATTGGAAATGCCTATGCCGATGGTCACCATTTTAAGGGAGTTGGAAAAATTACCGGAAAATAGTGCACTCTATGTTCACCATAAAAAAGTACCCCAATACCTACTTCCCGAATTGGCTGAACGGAATTTTAGAACCTGGATTGCAGAGGTGGATGATCAAAATGTAGAACTTCTTATCCACAAATAAATGAACCAGATTGCCAGCCAAAATGCACCATCGCCAAAGGTTGTTGTTCCGCATTTTATTTTCGGGGCGCTGACCTGGCTCATGGTCACAATTTTGATCATTTTTCATCCCGAAGCTTTTACGCAACATTATTTCAATGCAGAATTGCTTGCCATCACCCACCTGTTGGTGCTGGGTTGGATTACGATGATCATTTTCGGGGCTTTATATCAGCTGCTACCGGTCATAATGGAAGTGAAACTCTACAGCGAGACACTTGCTAAAATTTCATTTCTACTAATGGCAATTGGTACAATTCTGCTTTCCTTAGCATTTTGGCATTTTTCCTTTGGTCCATTGATGTTTATAGCCGGCATTTCTATTGTGATTTCTGTCAGCTTGTTTGTAGCCAATGCCTTGCTTACAGCACATTCCTCCAACAAAAATGTGATAGAACGTACTTTCATTGTCAGTTCGGTGATATGGCTGTTGTTCACGGTACTGGCCGGTTTGACCCTGGCAATTAACCTGTCGCATCCCTTTCTGAAAGTTTCGCATGTCGAACTTCTGAAATTGCACGCACATGCAGGCCTTGTGGGGTGGTTTGTTCAACTAATAATAGGCGTCAGCAGTAAACTATTGCCCATGTTCATGGTTTCTCACCATGTGAATACCAAAAAGCTAAACTTCTCCTTTTATACAATCAATATTGGCTTGCCAATAGGTATTATTGCTTTGTACCTGCAATACAAAATCGGGGTCGTTTTCAGCGCAATAATGGTTGTGGCGGGAATTGTTGGTTACTTATCATTTCTCCTGGCAAGCTATAAAAAGCGGGTGAAAAAGCAACTGGATATTGGAATGAAACAATCCGCCCTTTCGTTTGTATTCCTGGTGATCCCCTTATTCCTGATTTTTACACTCCTGCTTAATATCGACTTTCTCAATAGGCTCACCCTACCTTTGTCGGTGGCTTATGGAAGTGCAATTGTCATCGGGTTTATCACTTCGCTTGTAATGGGACAAACCTACAAGACTTTGCCTTTTATTGTCTGGCTGAAAGTATATCAAGGAAAGGTTGGCAAAGTGATACTGCCACTGCCCAAAGACCTTTATTCCGAAAAACTAGCCATTGCACAAGTCTGGCTTTTTGCCATTGGTTTTGGCTTTCTTTTGATCGGAATTTCCACAACAAACACGACTTTAGTGATGGTAAGTGGGATTTTGCTCTTGCTATCGGTTGCATTTTACAACCTCAATATTTTAAAAATAGTTCTACATAAACCAACAAATGAATAATTGCGTGATGGATACTGAAGAAATGAAAATACTTGAAATGCTAAAAAAGGTTATCGATCCTGAGTTGATGGTGAATATTATTGATCTGGGTTTGGTATATGGTGCGACTTTTGATGCAGCGGGCAGACAGATTGATGTTGCGCTGACGCTCACTTCTCCCGGGTGTCCCATGGGCGGCATCATAATTGAAGATGCGCAACAGACACTCGAAAGCAATTACCCTGGCTTCAATGTCAATATCAATCTTGTTTGGGAGCCTGCCTGGTCAATAGAAAGGCTCTCAGCGAAAGGGAAAGCAGAGTTGGGTTTCTCCTAAAAGAAGAATAGTTTGCTCAATTGTTCTCCCTTTTTTATTTGGCGATAGCAAAAAAAAGCAAATGCCAGGGTGACACAAATTCTGAAAACCATCGCTCCGATGGTTTTGGTTTCATGCAAACCGCCTCGGCTAATATGGACAAGCAGGCCGGCAAAGGCGATGAATAAAACCGCGACGGCAACAATTAAGATTTGATACGGCCATTTTTTCAGGCTAACAAGGCCATACGCTGCTGCCAGATAAAGCAGACTACTGATGAAGTTTGCCCAAACTACAAACAATACATAATTTCCCTCCTTAGCCCTGATGCCAAACAAATCAAAAATGACTGAACCACTCAGAAAAAGTGTCAACAGCGCAAATGCTACAAGTAGGGCGGCCAATATATGTGGGGCAGCTTTTCTCATTATTCACCGTTTATTTGATTGAAAGAATATAGTCAACCATCGCCTCTAACTCTTCTGCAGGCAATGCTTTCGTAATAGCTATTTGTGGTTGCATCAAGCTAGCCTGAGACGGATCAACGATGGCCTTACTTTCTCCTTTCAGAAACGCAATCAAACCCGCTTTGTTTCCTGAATAAGCCGCTGCAATATCTTTGGTAGAAGGGCCAACCAGTTTTGTATTCAATTGATGACAAACCAGACACCCGTTGTCAGAATATAGTTTCTGTCCGGTGCTGGAAACTGCCTTTGTGGGCGTAGACTTTTTCTCCACTATTTCTGAGCTTGCACTTTTTTCTGTTGCTGCTTTTATGCTATTTCCCTTGTTCGGTGAGCTGCAGGATAAACCCAATAGTAAAACCAACCCTACGGCAATAAAAGAATATTTTTTCATGTTGATATTTTTCATTTCAAGCTCCATTTTCGAAGTGTTTAATGCATCGAATTTGTAACAAGTTTTCTATTATGCTGACAATTCAAGCATTCTCTGCATCGGTTTCCTTGCCTTCTCCATAATTTCCATATCCAGATTAATTTCAAATTTTTCCTCATTCAGACTGTCGAATATTTTTTGCAAATCATGGAGTTTCATAAACCGGCAATCATTGCATCCACATGTAGAATCAATTGGTGGTGCAGGAATGAATGTTTTTTGTGGATTCCGTTTCCGCATTTGATGAAGGATGCCCGATTCGGTAGCTACAATGTATTCACTTCCTCCGTCAGTTTCAACAAACTTCAGAAGCGCCGATGTTGAGCCTACAAAATCAGCGGCTATCAGAACTGGTCCTTGACATTCTGGATGCGCAATTAATTTGGCTTTGGGGTGACTTTTTAATATAGCCAGCATCTTTTCCAGTGAAAATTCTTCATGTACATGACAGGCTCCATTCCAGAGTAACATATTTCTCCCGGTAATACTATTCAGGTAGTTCCCGAGGTTCCGATCAGGGGCAAAAATGATTTTCTGCTCTTTTGGAATACTTTCGATAATTTGGACAGCATTCGTGGAAGTACAGGTAATGTCGGTCATGGCCTTAATCCCCGCCGTTGTGTTAACATAAGAAACAACCATATGGTCGGGATATTCTTCCCTGAATTTCCTAAACTCTTCAGATGGACACGATTCAGCAAGTGAGCAGCCTGCCTCCAGATCAGGTATAAAAACCCTTTTTTGAGGCGATAATATTTTTGCAGTTTCCGCCATAAAATTGACCCCTGCAAACACAATAATATCCGCATTTGTCTCCGCAGATTTCCTTGACAGATCAAGGCTGTCGCCAACAAAATCAGCAATCTCCTGTATTTCCGGAATTTGGTAGTAGTGCGCCAGGATAACGGCGTTTTTTTCTTTTCTTAGTGAATTGATCTGACCGACCAAAATATCGTGACTGTTCATTTATTCAAGACGTTATACTATTGTGTCATCAGTAACTTCAATATTGAAATACATTTCGGTGAAGAATGTAATTAATCGGCCTGCACATTGCAGTTCAGACATGCCAGCGCGTAAGAGTCATATTCATCATAGGCAGGTCCCGGTATCCCGTTGACGGTGATAATACGATCAACCCGAACCTTGTCACCTGAGTCGAATGTTAAATATTTTTTAAATCCATCTGATTTCACCAAACCAGTAATTTTACCTTTGGCCTCTTCAACATCGTTTCCAGTTACGAAATAGAATACTTTGCTGAATTCCTTTTTTTGTTCTTCTAAAAACATGTCGTAATAATCCGGGGGTATAGGACTAAATTCTGTTTCCATCGTTTTCTCCTTTCTAGAATTAAAATTTTACTTTGGCGTGTTCATTTATGGTATTGCCTCCGGCTCCTTAATTTGTTTCATCAAGTCATCGTTCCAATCTCCTTCCACCTCAAGTTGAGCCACGGCTCCAAAGAGAATTGCCTCTATCAGGTTATGATTCAAATAAGTGTAAGTTCCGGGCTGCCGAAATTGATACAATGCAGCAACCGCCGAACCTCCGACAACGGACCATGATTCATAATTTGTAGCCGGTGCATCATTGAACGAGCCTCCCAACCAAACAAGATCGGCATGCCCGCCAATAAGGTGGATCCGGGTATCGCGGTTTGCCTGTGATGTAATAAAAAGCACCTTTTCACCTACTTTTGCTTCCAGTGCTTTGTCTCCGGTCAAGGCGTTCATTTTTCCATTGAACAAGAGGTGTGTGGGCAAAAGTGTCTTCATTGATGTGATTAAATCAGGAAATCCTTCGGCCGGAGAATCATATTCTTTGTAATTTCCATTTTCGTCTTTTGGAATATAAAAGTCTTGTTCTGCAATGTAGAACGCTTTGTCGTAGCGTACCGGATTGCCCAATTCATCTTTCAAGCCGTCCCGCGGAAGCACCATGATCGCCCCATTCATTCCTGAAACAACATGCAAAGGAACCATAATACCACCAGGAGCACAATGGTAAACAAACACTCCGGCTTTTGTCGCTTTAAACCGGAACGTGACTTGTTCGCCCGGCGCTACATTGCTAATATCCCCACCTCCCATTGCTCCGGTAGCAGCATGAAAATCAATATTGTGGACCATGGTGTTTGTAGCAGCATTGATGAGCGTCAATTGCACGTAGTCGTCTTGATGGACAACGATCAACGGACCTGGTACGGTTCCGTTAAATGTGAGGCCCCAGGTTTTCACACCAGGGGCTATTTCCATCTCCTTCTCTTCAACAAAAAAAGTTACTTCAACAACCACAGGATCACCTTCTGCAACCTGTTCATGTTTTGGCAGTGCTGGTGGAGAGACCATCTCCTGCTTAATATGCTTTAAGTTATCAGCATCAAACAAAGGAGTTTCCGCAAAAACAGACTCTTTAGTATTATTCGGTGATGGGGTGCATGCTGTTAATATACTTATCAAAACCGCAAGAAGTATGGCGTAGTTTATTGTCTTGTTTTTCATTTCTTTTATCTCCATTAGTGCTAATTAAAAAATCCCAAAAATTATTTTCGTCACACAGAACCGAGATTCAGGAACGCTTAGCGTACATCCGATCTCTCATTTCTAATCGATAGAACTTTCTGTTATTTCCAGCCTTTTTAAAACAGCCTTGTTTTGACTAACCTTAGAAGCCAGGGACTGAATGGTGAGTCTGTTCACCAGGCTATAAAATGATTGCCTGACAGCTACGTATTCATCATGCATCGGGCATGGGTTCTGGGCATCGCACGATTTTAGGCCAAACCCACATTTATGAAAAAACTCCTGTCCTTCTGTCACGTTGATGACCTCCAGCAAGCTTAAGGATTTCTCTGAATTATCGAAGAAAAAGCCGCCTCCCCTTCCTTTCATGGATGACACCAATCCCGCGCGGGTGACAATCTGGAGCACTTTCCCGGTAAAACCCTCAGGCGAATCAATATTCCTCGCAATCTCTTTAAATCCGGGCCTCTCACCTTTCAAATTTTGAATATAGATGTACACCAGTGACCGAATTGCATATTCCGTTGTTTTTCCTAACATGACGACAAGCTAAGTTTTCTATTTGTTACGGTGTAAAGGTACAAATTATTTTTATAAAAAGACACACATATCTTTTTATAGATTTTTTTCATTAGCTTTGTTCCATTAATGTTAGATTATTAAAATGGTCAGAGATGCAAAATTACTTTGAAAAACAATTTCAGCTAAGATATTTTGAAATGAATAAGTTCGGGGAAGCTTCTCCAACTACCGTCTTAACCCTACTCGAAGAAGCAGCTGCAGATCATTGTTACTCAATCAATCATAGTTTATATGATCTGGAAAAACAAAATATTGGATGGGTATTACTCTCCGGAGTGATGGAAATGGATCGTTATCCTAAATACAAAGAAAAAATTACTATCAGAACATGGCTGTCGAGCTATTCCAAAATTAAAGGGTTTAGAGAAAATATCATCTATGATGGTCAAGACTGCGTCATTGGAAGAGCCAAAGGGCTGTGGGTATTCTTTGACATTAAAAGGAAAAGGCCTATTCAGATATTAGACGACATAAAGGAGAAATGGGGTAGCGATCGTGAAGAATGTATTGACCACGATATTTCAAAGAAGATTGAGGCAATTGATTCAGGAGAATATGCCAACGAATTTAGAATAAATCGATTTGATGTTGATGCGAATCTGCATGTGAATAACATCCGGTACTTGCAATGGATGATTGAGTCCATGCCAAAAGATATTACCGACAATTATGATTTAAATTATATCGATGGGCGCTTTATTGCAGAAGCTCATTATGGTGACACAATTTTTTCTCATTCAAAGATTGATGTTCATGAACATTCTTTTTCTCATACTATTAAGACGCAAAGTAACATTAAGGACTGTGCCACAGCAAAAACGCAATGGAAGGAAAGAAAATGACAAAAGAAATAAACAACCCAAAAACCAATGAATCTCCTGAGGAGAATGAAGAGATTAAGAAAGTAGTTGTAAAACCAATTGAGGAACCTACCCGTTTGTATTTTTCTTCTCCCTGCCTCCTTTCCGAAATTGAAGACGATGAGGATATTCTTAATCTTTAATGCAGATACCGGTCCCGCAACTTTTATATTCATTCAGACAAATGCTGCCCCCGACGAAATGGTATCGGTGACATGAAGGGGATTCCAATTCCTGAAGTTAAACTGCCTCACGGCTAGACTGACGACAAATCACAATTCATTATTATCAGGGTGTGTCCTCGCTGCCTGTAACTTTAATGGCGAAACAAAGGTTCCAGATTATGCTCAACCCTGTCACAAAATACATTCATTTCCGAAAGACAAGCCCTCCGGGTTTTCAAAAGCTTCCGGCATAAAGCCATTCACTCCAAAATCGAAGGAGTTAATTTTCCCATTTCACAATCCTATGACAAAAAGACTTAACCTACGCAAGCTCCGGTTAAAAATTTTTGCAATCCCGCATTAACACCTCCAATTTTTCCATTCGTTGTTTATTCCTTTTCCTTTTGAAAATCTTCCAAAAATAAAAAGGAGCGGTGTTTACAGGTTTGAGAATCCATGAATTTGGGCTTGTGTGCAAATTGTGTGCAAATAAAAAAAGAGAGTTACAACGTCATTGTCGTAACTCTCTGATTTCTTTTGTGAACCTGGCGAGACTCGAACTCACAACCTCCTGATCCGTAGTCAGGTGCTCTATCCAATTAAGCTACAGGTCCATTGCAAAAGCGCTGCAAATATACTATTTTTTGAATGTAACGATCAAATAATTTCAGCTTTTTTTATCGATTATATTTGTGCATTTTATCCTGTATGGTTACATCTTGTTGAAATACAGTTTGTAGCTTCATATAAGTCATTAATTTTTCTGTTCCATTTTTCTCCAGCTCCTGATGAATTCGCCGCACCAAGGCCATTAATTCGTCAAATTTCCCTTCAATTACGGTTTCAAACGGGCATACCTGGTAGGTTAAACCGGAGTCTTCGATCAGCTTGATGGCCACATCAACCAAGTCGTAACTATTTTTTCCTTCGGCTTGGGGCAATACTTGCAAAGCCAGGTTAATCTTCTTCTCTTCCATCTTTCGTATTGTTAATGAATGCTTTTATTTCTTCAATGTTCAATTTTTTCACGTTGGTAATAATCACATCTTCGCTTAAAAAATTTCCAAATTGGTTGCACTCATCAATAAACGATTTAAAAATGGCGTGCAAATTTTGTCTCAGTGGAAACAAAAATACAGCGGTGACAAATTGCTGGTCAAAGGCTATTTCCTCCAGCTCCCCCTCACTTTCAGACAAGAAAAAACGAAACTCGCTCTCAACAAGCTTTCGTTGGGTGTCATTAAACGCTGTATGGGTATCGGCATGCATCATGGCAACAAAATAGCGAATGTTTTGGCCTTTGCCGCCAAGACCAGTCGAAATGAACACTTGCTGTTCGCCCAGCAAAGAGCTTTGAATAACCATGCGACTTTCCTGAAGAGCCAGCACCGACCAGCTTTTTATTTCGTCGTCAGCCTGTTTATGAAAGGCCTCAATAACCCGAAAGGCCTCCACATCATCGATGGCTGCCAGCTGCACCAACAAGCGCTTTTTCTCCTCCAAATCAACTGCTGCATTGTACAAATCGGCTGTGGCCCGAGCCATGTGCGATTGGTCCATCTCCTCGGCCCGCATCTTCCGGGCCATATCAAAATAAGCGATTTGCAGTTCAATATCGATTTGTTCTTCAAGGACATTGAAATCTTCAGGTAATCCATCGATGGCCCCTTGGATGTGCTTCAAATGATCTTCTTCTTCTTTCATACGCTCTTTTCTTAGTTTGCAAAGTTAAGCGAATCCAAAAATCAGACATGGCTTTTCCCGTATTTTTCAATTCTTTTTTAAAAACTTAAATATCTTTGCACCGTTATTTTAATTTAATTCAAATTAGCATAGAGGAGACGGTGGGTGAGGCTTTCCGAGGTAAAAAATAATGAAACGGTAATCATAACCAAAGTGCTGGGCCATGGTTCTTTCAGGAAAAGAATTATGGAAATGGGATTTGTTACCGGCAAGGAAGTTAAGGTGATTAAAAATACTCCCTTTAAAGGTCCTATTGAATTCAAGATTCTGGACTACAACATTACTTTGCGCCGCTCGGAAGCCAGTTTAATTGAAGTGGTCTCATTTCATGAAGCGAAAGAGCTCGTGAGCACCAACTATGAAGGCGTGATTGATCAGGAGATTCTGAAACGGTCGGCCACCCAAAAAGGGAAAGTTATCAACATTGCTTTGGTTGGAAATCCCAATTGTGGAAAAACAACTTTATTCAATTTTTTATCCGGCTCGAAGGAACATGTTGGAAACTACAGTGGCGTGACGATCGATGCCAAAAAAGCTTCCTTCAAAAAAAATGGTTACCAATTTAACCTGGTTGACCTGCCTGGCACCTATTCGCTAACGGCTTATTCGCCGGAAGAAATTTATGTGAGAAAGTACATTTGGAGGGAAACACCCGATATTGTTATCAATGTCATTGATTCGTCGAATCTGGAGCGAAACCTGTTTCTGACCACCCAATTGATCGACATGGACATCAAGGTGATTTGCGCCCTGAATATGTACGATGAGTTACTGAAAAATGAAAGTGCCTTCAATTACGAAAAGATGGGAAAAATGATGGGGATTCCCATTATTCCGACAATTAGTTCGAAAGGAAAAGGAATTGATGAGTTACTGAATAAAGCGATTGATGTGTATGAGGATCGCGATCCCATCGTCCGGCACATCCACATTAACTACGGGCAGGAGATCGAAAAATCCGTTCAGCGCATCCGGATTAAAGTCAAAGAAAACAAACCAATAACAGACAAAATTTCATCCCGATTTTTAGCGCTGAAATTATTGGAAAAAGACAATGAGACGCTATTCAATCTGTCGCGGTATTCGAATTTTGATGAAATAAAGGCCATTACAAAAGAAGAAACCCGGCGTATTGAAACCCTGTTCAATGAAGATACCGAAACGGTGATTACCGATGCGAAGTATGGATTTATTGCCGGAGCTTTGAAAGAAAACTTCAAACAAAAAATCAATAACGGAAAGTCACGATCCGAGAAAATTGATCATTTTCTAACCCATCCGCTGCTGGGCATGCCCATTTTTGTTGTTCTGATCTTCATTGCGTTTTACAGCACATTTACCTTGGGAAGTTATCCTATGGCATGGATCGAAAGTCTGGTCAGCAGGCTCAGCGGGCTGGTTTCATCGGCACTTGCCCCCGGCATGCTGCGCGATTTGCTCACCAACGGCGTTATTGACGGCACCGGAAGCGTGCTGGTTTTCCTGCCCAACATTTTGATCCTGTTTTTTTTCATCTCCATCATGGAAGATTCTGGTTACATGGCCCGGGCCGCTTTTATTATGGATAAAATCATGCATTCGTTCGGACTTCACGGGCGCTCGTTCATCCCCATGGTGATGGGCTTTGGCTGCAACGTACCAGCGATTATGGCCACCCGGACCCTGCGAAGCCCGAATGACCGACTGCTCACCATGCTCATCATCCCGTTCATGTCGTGCAGTGCGCGCCTGCCGGTTTATGTGCTGTTCATTTCGGCTTTCTTTCCCAACAACCCGGGCTTGGTTTTGGTCGGAATTTATTTTACAGGAATCTTTACTGCGTTTTTGGTTGCCCAACTGTTCAACAAAACCATCTTCAAGAGCAAAGAAACACCTTTTGTACTGGAACTACCACCCTATCGAATTCCTACATTTCGAAACGTGCTGATCCACATGTGGGACAAAACCTGGCAGTATTTGAAGAAAATTGCCGGGGTGATTCTCATCGGTGTAATCATCATCTGGGCGTTGGGCTACTTCCCCCGCGAAACGGTGGAGACCGAAAAACTGTCGACCCAAATCGAACAAGTCCGGAATGATCACACCACCGGTGCCCAGGCAGAAACGCTGCATCAACTTGAAATGGAGCACGAAGCAATCCGTTTACAAAATTCGTATTTAGGACAAATTGGCCAATTGATCGAGCCGGTCATGCGTCCGCTGGGCTTCGACTGGAAAATGAGCGTGGCACTGTTGGCCGGCCTTCCAGCCAAGGAAATTGTGGTAAGCACGATGGGTGTTCTTTACCAGGTAGATGATGATGGCGACATTAGTCTGACAAAAAAACTTCAACAGGAACGATATTTGTCGGGGCCCAAACAGGGCCAGTTAATTATTTCGGTGCCGGTAGCCCTGGCATTCCTTATTTTCATTCTCATCTATTTTCCGTGTATTGGCGTGATTGCCACCATCAAAAATGAATCGGGAAAACTGTACTGGGCGCTCTTTACCATGTTCTACACCACGGCACTGGCGTGGCTGTTATCCTTTATAACCTTGCATCTGGCACGCCTCTTTTTTTAACCGCTCATCAGTCTTAACATAGAATTCGACAGTACAAACCAATGATACAGAGCATTATAACATACCTCATATTGCTGATTACGCTGGTTGTTGTTGTTCGTAAACTTTACCGGCTTTATGCTTCATTGCACAAACCAAAACCACAAGAGGGCAAACTGGCGAAATGCGAAAGTTGCAGCAGCGGGTGCGCCATCAAAGGCCTTAGCCCCCATCCGGAATGTCCTCCGGAACATCTGAATCAACAAAAATAGCTACAGGCTTTTAAACTTTCGGATTGTTGCCACGGGATCGTCGGATTTGAAAATGAAGCTTCCCGAAACCAATACATCGGCCCCGGCATCATAAAGATTGGCGCCAGTCTCAAAATTCACACCGCCGTCAACTTCAATCAGGCATTTTGGATTTTTCGAGGCAATCATCTCTTTCAGCAAACGGATTTTCTTATACGAGTTTTTAATGAAGGTCTGTCCTCCAAAACCGGGATTCACAGACATAATCAGCACCATATCAAGATCGACTATAATATCGTCGAGCACATGAACCGGTGTGTGCGGATTTAAACAAACACTGGCTTTCATGCCCTCACTTTTTATCGACTGGATCGTGCGGTGCAGGTGCGGACAAGTTTCGTAATGTACGGTAAGAATTGAAGCGCCGGCTTTTCGAAAAGGTACGACGAACGGATCGGGATTCGAAATCATCAAGTGTACATCCAAAGGTTTGGTTGCTACTTCGGCCACTTTTTCAATGACCGGAATTCCGAATGAAATATTGGGAACAAACACCCCATCCATCACATCGCAGTGAATGTAATCGGCTTCACTTTCATTGATCATTTCAATGTCCTGGCCTAAATTTGAAAAGTCGGCCGATAAAATAGAAGGAGCTACAAATCGTGTGGTCATGGGCTAAAATTTTAGCACAAAGGTAATTTTTATCGGGTTGAATGGAAATATGAATCGATAGAAAACCCGGCTTTTACTGCCCTAAATAAGCCTTCAATAATCGATTGCGGTAGTTATTTTTTAACCGTTTGATTGATTTTTCCTTAATCTGACGGACCCGCTCACGAGTCAGGTTAAAATGGGAACCAATCTCTTCAAGGGTATGCTGACGGTAGCCACTCAAGCCAAAGTAATATTTCAAAATTTCGGCTTCCCGCTCGCCCAGGGTGAGGAGCGTTCGCTCAATCTCCTTTTTTAATGAGCTGTTCATCAGCTCGTCATCCGGGCTGGGCGACTCGTCATTCAGCATGACGTCGTATAAATTGTTGTCATCTTCGTCCCGCATCGGAGCGTCCATTGACACGTGGTGGCTCGACACTTTCATGGAATCTTCAACCACGTCGGCTGTTGTTTCCAATATTTTTGCCACCTCGGCAGCGGTTGGTTCCCGTTGGTACTCCTGTTCCAGTTTCGAGAAAGTGCGGTTAATTTTATTGATTGAACCAATTTTATTGAGGGGCAACCGAACGATCCGGGCTTGCTCGGCCAAGGCCTGTAAAATAGATTGCCTGATCCACCACACTGCATACGATATGAACTTAAATCCACGGGTTTCGTCAAAGCGTTCAGCCGCTTTTATCAATCCTAAATTCCCTTCGTTAATCAGGTCGGGCAGGCTTAACCCTTGATTTTGGTATTGCTTTGATACTGAGACAACAAAACGAAGGTTCGCTTTAATCAATTCTTCCAAAGCAGCACGATCGCCTTTCTTGATCCGCTTAGCCAATTCCACTTCTTTTTCAGCTGTCAGCAAGTCAACCTTACCTATTTCGTGCAAGTATTTATCAAGCGACAGGGTTTCCCTGTTGGTTACTTGTTTGGTAATCTTTAACTGTCTCATGCGGCTAAGTGTCAGATAAATAGTTAATAAACAATTGCGAAGCAGTCATCTTTTTGTCGAAGTGAAAATAAATAATAAAAGCCTATAAATAGCAGAAAATCATTTTTTTTTCATGAACGGAATGAATTTGCCCGGAAACCGGCTTATTTCCTAAATAAATGAACCAAAAACAGGTATTTTTGTTTAAATTGCTCCTTCACCAAAATTAAAAATTCAGAGAAAATAAAATCTTTTTTGGGGAATCGCGTCATATTAGTTAATATTGCAGAATAATTCGATTTTTCACTTTATCCAGATAATTTTCCAAAAAGCATTTTACGATTCTCCTCCGAGCATTAACAGATGTAATTAATTTTCAAAAAATATGTATGACATTATTGAATTAAGCAAAAAGTTGGTTCCCGAACTGAGGGATATCGCTAAGGAGCTTAACATTAAGAAAGTGGAATCTTTCAAAAAACAAGATCTGATTTATAAAATTTTAGATACGCAGGCAATTATTGCCTCTGAAAAGAAATCAGATTTTTCGCCGAAAGACCGGGGACCAAAAAACAAACCAAACACCAAGCCTGATCTCAAATCAGAACAGAAAAACACACCGTCTGATGATGAGGGAGGGAAACAGGACGGCCAAAAGAACAAAAAACGCAAACGGACAACCGTCATCAAAGCGTCTTCGTTTTTTGACAAGTCGAAAAAATCGGGTGAATCCCCTGATAAACCGGGCGACAACCGGCCGGCTGAGCCTCAAGAAAAAAAGACGGACGAGCCAAATGAACAACAGCAACAAGTTCAGAAGCCCAGTGTAACGGTTAAAAAAGCTGAAAAAGCTCCGCAGCAAGAACACGCCGCTCCAAAACACGCGCCCAAAGAACAAAAAAAGGAGCAGTCCGATCGTAAGCCAAAGCACCCAAAATGGGAAAATAAAGGCAAGCATGGTAACGGCGGCCCCGATAAAGCATACGAATTTGAGGGAATTATTACCAGTTCCGGCGTACTTGAAATCATGCCTGATGGCTACGGTTTTATGCGTTCATCAGACTACAACTACCTGAATTCTCCGGATGATGTGTATGTTTCGCAATCTCAAATTAAATTATTTGGACTAAAAACAGGCGATACCATCACCGGAACAATCCGTCCGCCAAAAGAAGGCGAAAAGTATTTCCCACTCATTAAAGTCGTGGAAATAAACGGAAGGACGCCGGACTATATTCGCGATCGGGTACCGTTCGACCATTTGACACCACTTTTCCCAAATGAGAAGTTCAACCTGACAGGAAATGGGCATGATAATATTTCGACCCGCGTGGTTGATTTGTTCGCTCCCATCGGTAAAGGTCAGCGCGGTTTGATTGTCGCCCAACCCAAAACCGGTAAAACCATGCTGCTGCAAGAAATTGCAAATGCCATTGCCGCCAATCATCCCGAGGTGTACATGATTGTATTGCTCATAGACGAACGCCCGGAAGAGGTGACCGATATGGCACGCAGCGTGAATGCTGAAGTTATTTCATCTACTTTTGATGAACCCGCTGACCGCCATGTGCGTGTTGCCGGCATGGTGCTCGAAAAAGCCAAGCGAATGGTTGAATGTGGACACGATGTGGTGATTTTGCTGGACTCCATTACCCGTTTGGCCCGTGCTTACAATACCGTTGCTCCTGCCTCGGGCAAAGTGCTTTCGGGCGGTGTTGATGCCAATGCCCTGCACAAACCCAAACGCTTTTTTGGTGCGGCCCGCAACATTGAAGAAGGTGGCTCATTGACCATTCTTTCAACGGCTCTTACCGAAACCGGATCGAAAATGGACGACGTGATTTTTGAAGAATTTAAAGGAACCGGTAACATGGAACTCCAATTAGATCGTCGTTTGTCGAACAAGCGGATTTTCCCAGCTGTGGACATTATTTCTTCCAGCACGCGTCGTGAAGACTTGTTGCTTTCAAAAGCGATGATGGACCGGATCTGGATTTTGCGGAACTACCTGGCAGATATGAATTCGTTGGAAGCCATGGATTTCATTAAAACCAGACTGATGCGCACGGATTCAATTGAAGAATTCCTGATTTCGATGAATAGCGAGTAAAAATTCGAACGACTATAAAATACAAAAGCCGGCTGCATCTGCAACCGGCTTTCTTTTTTAGTGAATTTCAGTGGTTAGTTTCTTCAGAAAATCAACCTGCTCCTTTTCCAAAAGGGGTGACAACGTTTTCAATACTTTTCGATGATATTGATTGAGCCAGTCAAGCTCTTCTTCCGACAGAAGCTTCCTATCAACCAGTTTCAGATCAATCGGGCACAAAGTCAGTGTCTCAAAGCCTAAAAACCGGCCAAAGGCTGTCTCCTCCTTTTCGGTGCAAACAATGACATTTTCAATCCGAATTCCATATTCACCTTCGCGATAAATCCCCGGCTCGTTCGACAAAACCATACCCGGTTTGATGGTTTGTTCGTTGTATTCCTGCCGAATGCCCATAGGCCCTTCGTGCACGTTTAAAAAATAGCCGATACCATGACCGGTGCCATGACCATAGTTTAAGCCGTTCTTCCACAGGTGCATGCGGGCGTAGGCGTCCAGGTTACTACCCACTGTTCCTGTTGGAAACCTTGCCATACTTAATCCAATCATGCCCTTCAGCACCAGTGTAAAATCCCGTTTCTGCTGTGTCGATGGTTTCGACAGCGCAATGGTGCGGGTAATGTCGGTGGTGCCACCCAGGTATTGCCCCCCGGAATCGAAAAGCAAAATACCCTCGCCGGTAATTTCGGCAGCGGTTTCCTTGGTCACCGATCGGTGAACAATGGCGCCATTGCTGTTCAACCCAACAATCGGGAAAAAACTGTCCCCCTGAAATCCTTCTTGTTGCGAACGAAAGAAGGCTAGTTTTTCAACCACATCGTACTCTGATACCGGCGATTTTCCAACCGTTTGATCCAACCAGTACAACAGATTGACCATCGCTGCGCCGTCTTTTTTCATCGTCTCCCGGATGTGAATAATTTCGAAGGTCGATTTTTGAGCTTTCAATAAGGTGGGCGCAGAAGTTTGCTCCACGATTTTTACGGTTTTCGGAATAGCCGCCCTGACCGCCTGGTTCGTCCGGGCAGGATCAATCATGACTACACTATCTTCATGCAAATTCGAAACAAAATCATAAAACGCAGCATACGCTTTTAACTCAACACCATCATCCTTGAGTTTTTCAACCAAATCAGAATCAACTTTTTCTGAATCGACAAAAAGAGTCCTTTGGTCTTCGGAAAGCAAAGCAAAGCCAACAAATACCGGGTTAAAATCAACATCCGTTCCTCTGAGGTTGAAAGTCCAGGCCAGGTCATCCAAAGCAGTAATCACGGTTGCATTGGCACCATTTGTTTTTACAAACTGAAGCACGTCCTTGAATTTATCGGTCCGTTTGGTTCCGGCAAATTGCAAATCGTGCTCAACAATTTTGCTCGTTGGCAACGGGGGGCGGTCCTCCCAAATCGGATCCAGCAAATCGCCGACATCTCTCAACACCAGCCCATTCGCATTTAATGCGGTGCTCAGTTGGTTGTGCTGATTGACAGACAGGCAGGCAAAATCTGCTCCTACCGTACCTGCTGCTCCCAGCGTTATCGACAGCCAATCGGCCGGTTCGGGCGTACCGGCTATTCGCTGTTTCATCAGCTCAATGCCCGTACCTTCAAGTTCGGTTGTTGCTTGCAGAAAATAGCGTGAGTCGGTCCATAATGCTGCTCGATCTTTCGTAACAACAACCACTCCGGCCGATCCGGAAAAGCCAGTAATAAAACTGCGAGCTTCCCAATACGCCGGGAGATATTCACTTTGATGAGGATCTGTCCCGGAGATGTAACAGGCCTGGACATTTGCATTTTCCATTTGCGACCTCAATTTTGCAAGTCGTGATTTAATGATTTCAACTGTGTTCATTTAATTTCTTTAGAATGTTTTTCATTGATTGTGCCGGCAACTCATCCAGATTGACTTCGGATGGATGATAAAATTCGATGGCCGAGATATCGTCCATCGGCGTCAACCCCGTCATCGACTCCAGTTCCACAACAAAAGCCATATCGAGCGTAAACACCTGAATGCCAGCAAAGGGGTACATATTTGGGAATGAACAAAAATAGTCCATTTTTTTAACCCCGGTGCCCAATTCTTCTTTTAGCTCACGCGTCAGCGAGTCTTCGGCCGATTCCATTGGATCAACAAATCCACCCGGAAAATCGAGCATCCCTTTATGGGGCTCAATCGCTCTTCGCGTAAGCATGATTTTTCCTTCTTCGTTAAAAATAATGGCCGCCACTGCCGCCGAGGTGTTGAAAAAATAATGAAAGCCACAATGCAGACATTTTTTCGATCGGTCACCACTTTGCCTCAATTGCGTTGAGCCACAACTTGGGCAGTATTTAAAAACTTGGTTGGGATGTTTTGCTTCTGTCATTAGTCAATAATTGCCATCGATTTTAGCCAGTCGATAAACAGCGCCGGCCACTGTGCCACCGGAATATCCCGGTCGGTCATTCCAAAACCGTGTCCCCCTTTTGCGAAAATATGTAGTTCCGCCGGGATGTCATATTTTTTGAGCTCCCTGTAAAACGAAATTGAATTTTCGGGAATGACAGCTTTGTCATCATCGGCCAAAACAAAGAAGGCAGGTGGAGTGTTCGCCGTTACCCACAATTCGTTCGAAAACTGCCGGGCGATATCCCAATCGTTGGTTTCTCCAATCAGGTTTTTGCGCGAGCCCATGTGTCCAACGCCTTCTTTAAAGCTGATGACGGGATAGAGCAACAACATGAAATCGGGGCGGGCGCTCACATTTTGATACGGAGGCATCGCTTTTGGCTCAGCCAAATCGAAGTGTGTTCCGGCCGTGGAAGCCAAATGCCCTCCGGCAGATGAACCTGCAATGCCAATTTTCTGAGGATCAATGCCCCACTCCTGCGCTTTGTGACGCGTAAAGCGGATGGCCTGAAGTGCATCGGTTAATGGTATTTCTGAATTCCCGTAAGGCAAACGATATTTCAGCACAATTCCGGTAACCCCCTGCTCCTTGAGGTACTCAGCAATTCGGAAACCTTCATGGTCAATGGCTTCAATCCAATAGCCACCTCCTGGACAAATAATTACAGCTGCGCCCGTATTTTTCTCTTTCGGAGGTTGATAGACATACAATTCTGCTTCGGAAATATTGCTGTATCGATAAGTGCCACGCTCTTCAAAGTATTCTTCGTCTCCCGGAGGAGTATTCTTGTTGGGGGGACCATCGGGCCACAATTTCAATTGAAAATCTTGTGCCAAAAGAGCTATGGGTAGCACAAAAAATAGGATCAGAAGCGTGATTCGGTTCATTTTTGAAATATTTTTATGATTCAGGTAAAAGTACAAATAATTGCTAAGAAATGAATTTTAGGCTCCTTTCTGTTCGGCCTATTTTTATTCAATTAACTACTTTTGCACCATGTTTTTCGATTTATTTATTACCGGATTAGTGATCGGAGTCGCCGTTTCGATTCCACTCGGGCCAATTGGCGTGCTGATCATTCAGCGTACGGTGAACAAAGACCGGACTGCGGGATTTTTGTCGGGTATGGGCGCAGCCACTTCGGATGCGATATATGCCATTATTGCCGGCTTCAGCCTAACCTGGATTATCAACTTCATCCGGCAATACCAGCTGACTTTTCAAACGCTAGGCGCGCTGATTATTATGCTTTTGGGGGTGCATATTTTTCTGAAAAATCCGGTGAAGGATATTCGCCGCCTACGCCGGAAAGGCTCATCCTATTTTCAAGATTTTGCTTCTACGTTTCTAATTACCTTTCCCAATCCCCTTGTCATTTTTGTTTTTCTGGCCGTATTTGCCAGCACTGGTATTGTCCTGAATATTGACACACCGTACCAATCATTCTTCATTGTGTTTGGCGTATTTGCAGGGGCTTGTAGCTGGTGGTTGTTACTAACCGGGTTGGTTAGTCTGTTTAAGCATCGCTTTAATCTGAGATTGCTTTGGTGGTTCAACAAAATAGCCGGGGTGCTGATCTGGATTTTTGTGATTATCAGCTATACCTATTCTTTGCTCAACCAACTCAAAATTTAAAATGAGGCTCCATAGCTTCACGAAATTTTTGCGGGATCCGACAGGGCTTGTTGGCAATGGCATCAAAGAAAACCAAAACCACTTCTCCTGAATTGATCAATTCATTTTGCTGATTGTAAATTTCCGTTTTGATTGGAAATTTAACTTTCGGAATGGTTTCCACAATGGTACGGATAGTCAGTAAATCATCGTAATAGGCCGACTTCAAATAGTTGATATTTAAGCTGCGTGCTGGAAGTAAAATGTTTGAATCTTCAATTTCCTTGTACGTTAGCCCAAGCTCCCGAATCATTTCGGTCCTCCCAATTTCGTAATAACGCGGATAAACACCGTAATAAACGACACCCATTTTGTCGGTATCTTCGTAGTAAACCCGTACTTGTGTTTCACTAATCAGCATGAGATTCTTCTAAATGAATGGTGAATTGGGTTCTTTGCGCATGTGACTGTAGGTCAACTTATCTAACAATCCGGGCCAAAACTTACCCAGAAAGACCGATAATTTTCCTTCAACAAAAGTGAGAATCAATTCACGTTTCCTTTTCTTAACAGCTTGCGCAATGTGCCAGGCACATTTTTCGGCGGTCATCATTTTGCTTTCATCTCGCGGCGTTTGTCCTTGCGATGAACCATCCTGAGTGAGGGCAGCCTGGCGAACCTCCGAAGCTGTAAACCCCGGAGCAGCCACCAGCACATGCAGGCCAGTCTTAAGATTTTCAACCCGAAGAGCGTCCAAAAACCCGCGAATCGCATATTTTGAAGCCGAGTACCCTGTTCGCGCCGGAAGGCCAACATAGCCCGCAATGGAAATCACACCGACTACCGTTCCTTTGGTTTTCAAAAGATGGGGCAAAGCGCTTTTGGTACAATAAACCGTTCCCCAAAAATTGACATCCATCAGCTTTTTGATGACACCAAGATCCGCATCTGCAAACAAGGCACGCATCGAAATTCCGGCATTGTTAATCAGTACATCGATTCGCCCAAAGCGAACAACGGCCTGATTGACAAGATCCTGACAATCCTCCTCCCGGCTTACGTCAGCCTGAACGACAAGAACGTTGGCATCTGATAAATCATCCTCGATTTGTTTGAGGCGATCAATTCGGCGAGCAGCCAAGACCAACGATGCCCCACGCGACGCAAACTCGTAAGCCAGTGCTTTCCCAATTCCGGAAGATGCCCCAGTGATCACCACCACTTTGTCTTTCATATCGAACAAAATCAGTTTCCCGCAAAAATAGACTTTTTTTATGAGGATCGCTGAAGCTAGGTTGTTTTGAATAAAAATATCCCCTCAGCAACATATTTTCAAGATAAAGTTTGCAATTAAAATCTTAGTTTTTACCTTTGCACCGCCTTTAAACAAAAAGGCAATCTACAGGATGACTCAGTAGCTCAGCTGGTAGAGCACATCCCTTTTAAGGATGGGGTCCTGGGTTCGAGCCCCAGCTGAGTCACACTTCAAGACAACAAAAAACATCAAAAGCGCTTAAATCGAATGGTTTAGGCGCTTTTTTACTTTGTGCAGACATCAAAAACAGGCATAGAATCGCAAAGTAAACGAGACCATATCGAGACCTATCCGAAGAAAACCGCCAATAGGTCTCGGTAATCGATGTAATTTTCTGACGACCAATTCATTTTGGGTGAATTTGTTTCGTTTTGATGCTTGGATATGAGACCCCAAACGGGTAGCTTTAAGTAGGAAAACGAGGCCATTTTTGAACCAAAAAATGAGCTGAGTTATGAGAGTGACCGTAAATTTCTCTTTAAAGAGATCGAAATCCCGCACCACCCACAAACATCATCCTGATCTAACGTTAAAACTCCTTTGAAAGGAATACTAGGTTCCTGTCTCGTCGCGCCGGCACTGCGTCCGGTCAAAAACTTGCAATGGCATGCCCTGCGACTCCTATTAAAATATTAACTTTGTCTGCAACTAAAATTTACCGCATGATCAAATCGATGACCGGCTACGGAAAAGCCGAATTTGAAACCGGAAACAAGAAAATCACCGTTGAGCTAAAAACGCTTAACAGCAAACAGTTAGACATAAACTCCCGAATTCCGGCCCTGTATCGCGAAAAAGATCTGGTGATTCGTAAAGAGTTGAATGAAAAGCTCGTTCGCGGAAAGATGGATTTTTCACTCTACCTCGAAAACCTGGGAACCGAAAGCAATTCAGCCATCAACGAAAATATTGTAACGGCTTACTATCGCCAGTTAAGCACCATCCACGAAAAGTTGGGCTTGCCGGTTTCTGAACAGATCATGGAATCGATTATGCGCTTGCCCGATACGGTGAAAACTGTTTACGAGGAACTGGACGAAAAAGAATGGGAAACCATTCATGCCCAAATACTCAAGGTGATCGACTTGGTGGATCAGTTTCGAACACAGGAAGGCGTCGCCCTGGAGAAGGATATCCGCTCCAATATCCATGAAATCATGCAGTTGCTTGAACAAGTTGAGCCGCATGAAAAACAGCGCTTGGAAAACGTCAAGAGCCGGATTACCGACGGACTGAACGAACTAAAGATGAACGGCGGCTACGACCAGAACCGGTTTGAACAAGAATTGATCTATTACATGGAAAAACTCGACATCAACGAGGAAAAAGTTCGTTTGATCAACCATTGCCATTACTTTTTGGAAACGATGCAAAGCAGCGAAGCCGCTGGAAAAAAGCTGGGTTTTATCGCCCAGGAAATCGGACGCGAAATCAACACCTTGGGAAGTAAAGCCAACGAAAGCAACATCCAGCGGATTGTAGTACAAATGAAAGACTCGCTGGAAAGGATCAAGGAACAAATGCTGAACATTCTTTAACGATCATACGAATAAGCAATTAATTGCTCCGGCAATTTTTAATCAAACATGAAGAAAGGCAAACTAATCATATTTTCAGCCCCCTCAGGCGCCGGCAAAACTACCGTTGTGAAGCATTTGCTCAAGCAGGATTTCGGACTGGAATTTTCCATTTCGGCCACAAGCCGGGCACCACGTCACACCGAAACCCATGGCAAAGACTACTACTTTTTGAGTCCAGAGGATTTTCAGAAAAAAGTGGAAAACAACGAATTTCTGGAGTGGGAAGAAGTGTACCCGGGAACCTGCTACGGATCGCTGAAAGAAGAAGTGGAACGCATCCGAAACAAAGGCAAGCATGTGGTTTTCGACGTGGATGTGGTTGGTGGGGTCAACATCAAGAAATATTATGGCGACGAGGCACTGGCTATTTTCATCCAGCCACCTTCCATCGAAGAACTTCGCAACCGGCTGGTGGGGCGCTCAACCGACGCGGCCGAAGTGATTGAAAAAAGGGTTGAAAAAGCAGCCTACGAACTCACTTTCGCTTCGCACTTCGATGTGATATTGTTGAGTGAAGAACTGCCGGTAACGCTGGCCAACGCCGAAAAACTAGTCACTGATTTTATCAACCGCTAAACGCCCCACACATGAAAGTCGGACTGTATTTCGGAACCTACAACCCCATCCACATTGGCCATTTAGCCATCGCCAATTACCTGGTTGAGTTTTCCGAGATTGACCAGCTTTGGTTTGTGGTTAGTCCGCAAAGTCCGTTTAAAACGAAAAAAAGCCTGCTCGACAATTATCAGCGCCTCGAGCTTGTGAACCGGGCCATTGATCGCGATTTTCGCTTTCAGGCCTCCAACATTGAATTCAACCTGCCGCGTCCCTCCTACACCATCGACACGCTGGTCTATTTGAAAGATAAATTTCCTTCCTACGAGTTTTACCTAATTATGGGGGCCGACAACCTGGTGTATATTGAAAAATGGAAAAACGTTGAAATGATTCTTTCCAACTATAAAATTCTGGTTTACCCGCGTCCCGGATATGAAAAGGAAAAGCTGTTGGCTCATCCCAACATTCAACATGTTGACGCACCGGTCATGGAAATCTCATCCTCATTTATCCGCAAAGCCATTGCCGATGGGAAAGACGTGCGTCATTTTATTCCCCCGAAAACCTGGCAATACATTGAAGAAATGAGTTTCTACAAGTAAAACGCCCATTTTAAAAAATCGCTCACACGCTTTCTGTCCTGTCAATTGACAAGGGATTTTTTTGAAGTAACTGACCTTGGGTTCCCCTTTTCACGGGCAATTTGTATCTTCGCAAAAAAAAGATGATGATTCCAAAACTAAAACACGCGGGTAAAAACTTTCTGTTGCTGGCCGGGCCTTGTGTCATTGAGGGAGAAGAAATGGCTTTCGACATTGCCGCAAAAATTGTGGAAATCTGCGATCGCCTGGAAATACCGTTCGTTTTTAAAGGTTCATACCGAAAAGCCAACCGCTCGCGAATTGATTCCTTCACCGGCATTGGCGACGAAAAAGCGCTGGGCATTTTGAAAGCCGTGGGCGAAAAATTCGATATCCCTACGGTCACGGATATTCATTCGGCCAACGAAGCAAAATTAGCCGCCAATTATGTTGATGTGTTGCAGATTCCGGCTTTCCTATGCCGCCAAACCGATTTACTGATTGCCGCTGCCGAAACCGGCAAAGTGGTCAACATTAAAAAAGGCCAATTCCTTTCGGCTGAATCGATGAAATTTGCGGTGGACAAGGTTCGCGATTCGGGCAACGACCACGTAATGCTTACCGAGCGCGGGACCACTTTTGGCTACCAGGACCTGGTGGTTGACTACCGCGGAATTCCGGTGATGAAACAAAACAACTGCCCCGTTATTCTCGATATCACCCACTCGCTGCAACAGCCCAACCAAACCTCGGGAGTTACCGGAGGAAAGCCCGAGCTGATTGAAACCATTGCCAAAGCTGGCATGGCAGTCGGTATCGATGGAATTTTTATCGAAACCCACCCCAATCCGGCAGTTGCCAAGTCGGACGGTGCCAACATGTTAAAACTCGACTTGCTGGAACAATTGCTCACAAAGTTGGTTAAATTGAAACAAGTAATCGATCAGTTATAAATGCAAATTACATCGTATGAAAAATCGTCGCAGTTTTCTTAAAAAATCATTAGCCGGAATCGGGCTTGTCAGTTTTCCGTTTCTATCGAAAAAAGCCAGTGCCAGCGAAATGAAAATCGCCTTACACGACAGTTTCCTTCACCATGTTTATTTTTGGTTGAAAGAACCAGATAGCCCGGCAGCCTGCAAACGTTTTGAAGAAGGGCTGGCTTTGCTGGTTACGATTCCCGAAATCAAACTATACCACACGGGCAAGCCGGTCAAATCAGACCGCGACGTGGTGGATGATTCCTTCACCTATTCTTACCTGGCCGTGTTCGACAACAAAGCAGATCAGGATATCTACCAGGATCATCCCACCCACCTGAAGTTTATCGAAGAGTACGGCGATTTATGGGATAAAGTGGTGGTCTACGACGCGCTTTAATGGAAGAAAAGATACGCGATCAAAATAGCGGCAATAATTCCGGTGAGGTCGGCAATTAAACCACAAACCACGGCATAGCGGGTTCTTGTAATTCCGACGGCGCCAAAGTACACTGCCAAGGTATAAAAGGTCGTTTCGGTTGAGCCTTGAAATACCGATGACAACAAGCCGGCAAAGGAGTCGGGTCCAAAATTGGGATTGTTATAAATTTCAAGCATGGCTCCTCTAGCTCCACTCCCACTCAAGGGTTTCATCAAAGCCACCGGAAGCGCATCAACAAAGTCCGTGTTCAAACCCACCAGTGAAAACAGGCCTTTGATGCCGTCTATCACCATATCCATCGCGCCCGACGCCCGGAACACGCCAATAGCAACGAGCATGGCCACCAGGTACGGAATAATTTTAATGGCCACATTGAAACCATCCTTTGCTCCTTCAATAAAAGAATTGTAAACATCAATCTTTTTCCTGAAGGCCAGGAAAAGAAAGGAAATAATGATGAGGAAGATGATGAGGTTGCCGCCAAACGAGGAGACTTCCGTAATCTGATCCTGGGTCAAGCTTGAAAACCACCACAATAATCCGGCAATACCCGCAGTAGCCGTTCCGATATAAGCAATTACAGTTTTATTAAAAAGATTGATTCGCTGGTAGATGGAAACCGATATCAACCCGGCCAAGGTGGAAAAATAAGTCGCCAGCAAAATGGGCAGGAAAATGACAGAAACCATCTGCGACTCGGCCGCAACCCGGTAGGCCAGAATACTTACCGGAATAACCGTCAAGCCCGACGTATTCAATACCAAAAACATAATTTGCGCATTGGAGGCTTTGTCCTTTTCAACATTCAGTTCTTGCAAATCCTCCATCGCCTTTAATCCCAGGGGTGTTGCCGCATTGTCCAGTCCCAGCATATTGGCCGACAGGTTCATCATCATCGATCCAATCGACTGATGATTCTTGGGCAACTCCGGAAAAAGCTTGTTAAAAAACGGACCAAAAATGCGGGCGATGATATTCACCGCACCCCCATCTTCTCCTACTTTCATGATTCCAAGCCACAACACCATGACACCGATTAAAGCGATAATCAGGTCAACACTGGCCGTAGCCATCGAAAAGGAGGCATCAACCATATCTTTAAAAACGTGGAGATCAACTTCCGTAAAGATGATGCCCAACGCATCAGCAAAGAAGTCACGAAAAAGATAACCTATCACCCGAATAAGGGCAACAACAAAAGCAACCAGAAAGAATCCAATCCATATGTAATTTAATACCATACCAATAAGCTAATTCAAGGTCCGGAAGTCGAATCTTAGACTTAAAAATAAAACCGAAACTACAAAAAAAGCCTGAGAAATGGGACATGTACCTTGAAGGTATAAAAAAGGTGAGAGCTTAACATTGGAGTGAATTCCTCAACATCCCGCCTGTTTCATCCGCGTTGTTTCTGAAACAAGCACATAAAAGCGGCCGATAGCAAACCGGCCGCTTTAAAACTACACTTACCAAAGATCAACATCCAGGTAAACTACTAACTAACTATTTTAAAAAACTTTTCTGTTTTGATCTGTTCTCATTCCAGTTTAAACCGAACCAATCGTAAAGGGACGCCCGAAGCTTCCTTCAAGCGCTGAAGCGAATAGATGAATCCATCGTGAAACACCATTTTCGACGGATTGATTTCCAACTCATAATCATCGCAAACAAAACTGCTTTGGCCAACAAAGGTTCCCTCGTTGTCGTAAATCCACACATGAAACTGATTCGCTTTTTCTTCTTTCGGAAACTCGAAAATCAGCAAATTATCTTCCGAATCTTTCATCATGGTAGAGAACAACGGAATGGGGATCGGCTCTGCAATCTTTTCCAAATCAGCTTCCATCTCTTTGAGGATGGTTGCCATTGCTTTTTGGTTTTCTTCGGCAGAAACCCAACTGGCAAAGGTCGGATTACGAATACTTTTATACTTATCGATGGCCTTTTGCTGAATTTCCTTTTGCTCCTCTACCGACACATAACTTTCAGCCCAGGAAATCTTGTCTTTCGATACCAGTTTTCCATCCAAATCATGCACACGAATTTCGCCGGTTGTCGGATAAGCCACAACCAGCTTGTTCCCGATGTTGGCAATCTTTGGAGGAGCGGCTACTCCTTGTGTTCTGGAGTAAGGCATGGTACTAAAACCAATCGCGCCACGTTCCTCAAAAGCATACGAATAATTAAAAAGCTGACAATGCTCGTCTATTGGACAGCGATCGGTAAAATGGTCCCAGATGATGTTCTGCTCATTGGTTTCGTAATCAACCACCGCTACAAAATCCCGAAACTTCTCGGCCCAGATCACCCAGCCCACTACGGCGATTTTGTTGTTGGGCAAACCAATCATTTGTTTGGTCATGTAATCCAGCTTCAGCGTTTTCTTGTAATTTCCATCAAAATCGAAACACAGCATATTGCCCATGTTGTCCAGCCCGGTAAAAAAGGTATTCCCTCCAATAATTCCATCAATATGATTGGTTTTCTTGAAAGGCGTCCCATTTGACTTGATCACCTTAAATTCCTTCACAAACTTCCCGTCAGGCGAAAACTTACTGTAATAGTTGTGGTAGGCATGATTAACCACGACCGAGCCGTCGGGCAACACCAACAAGGACTTCCGGTTACCCATCGGTTTTCCGTACAAGGTATCGTAGTAGGTTTCAAAAACCTGATCCCAGTTATTTCCAGCACCATATTCCGTGTCGGGAACCAGCTTGATGCTTTCTTTTTGATACAAGTCAGTCAGACTTTGAGCAGACAAACAGAGCGTTGCTACCAGCAAAAGCGACATTAACACGATTTGTTTCATAGTCTTTTTATTTTATGAAATGAATTCTAATTCAGCATTTATTTATTGCAACACGTATTCGGTAATGTTCCCTTCGGGGTCGATCAGATTGACTTTCAGCCCTTGCTGTCCAATGGGTTGGTTGGCATCCACCGGCCAATCCGTCTGCCCAAGAATGGTGATCTCGTCATCCATGGTCAACTTTTCATGCTGATTGTGATTCCACACCAAAACAACGAAGGCGACCAAACACGCGGCTGATAATGCGAGAATCAATTTTCGTTGACTGCTGCGGAATGCCGGTTTCCTTTTCGTTGGAACAACAAAAGGAGGCACAATAACCGGTTCCTTAACCAATTCACTAATCGCACTTTTCATGCTCCAAGCCAACTGTTTTTGCCGATCTACAAGCCCGGCGCAGGTGGGACACACCGCCAGGTGATGCTCAACCCGTTGGCTTTCTCCGGCATCAAGTTCCCCGTCAATATATCTTTGAATCAGCTCTTCTTCAATACAATTCATACTTTTTCGTTTTTAGTTCTGCTTCCAGCTTCTTTAAAGTTCGTGAAAGGGTTTTTCCAATTGACGAAAACCGGATTCCGGTTGCTTCGGCCATTTCCTTGTACGAAAGACCTTCGCTATACATGACAGCTAGGGCCCGCTCTTCGGGTTTGAGCTTGGCAAGTGCCTCTTGCACACCTTGTCGGGCTTCCTGTTTCTCGATGGTTTGATCCTCAACCCGTTCCTCCGGAGCCAAATCCAACTGCAGAAAGCGCCATTGTGTTTTTGCCTGTCAATACATTTGTTCAAAGTCATGCGATACAGCCAACTTCTGGGATACTCCACCACCGTTCCTTTGTCCATTGTCTGAAAGAGCGTCAGAAACACTTCCTGCACAATATCAGCCGCCTCATCAGCATCGCCCAACATCTTGATCGCAACGCGAAAAACAGTTGTATAATGTTGTTGGTATAATTGATTAAATGCTTTCAAGCGACTTGTTTATTAGTTAGTCTGATACCCAGATGATTTTGTGACATTGGAGGCCAACTATTTTATCTCCGGGCACACAAAATCATGTTCAGCCGCTTAAAGCTAGACAAACCAAACGAATGTTCGTTGAATCAGGACAAAAATTGATCGCTTAATCAATTCAAAAAAATCATCTCGCTGAATACCCTAATCCACAAAATTTTTTGGCAAGTTTGTTGTGTGCTTTGCACTCGGACAAAAAACCTGCTCTTATGAAAAAAGTAAACCTGCTCTTTTGGGTTATCGTTAGCCTCACCCTTTCATCGTGCAGCCGCTATGGCTACGTTCATTTGAATTATCCGCAAGCACCGGCGGCTTATTTGCCCGAAGGAGTGGATGATTTGGCGGTGGTCAACCGCTCACTCACCCCAAAAGAAAATCAACAAACCAAAGTCATCGAATCGATTATGACCGGTGAAGTGGCCGGTTCGGACAGGCTGGCTTCCGACGAGGCGATTAAAGGCGTATACGACGGAATCCATGCGGCTGATGGTGTCCATATTCTAATTCCGAAAAATCTTCGCCTCGATGGAACCGGAACCCGCGAAACCCCTGCTCCGCTAGGCTGGGAGCATGTTGTGGCGATTTGCGATTCGACCGGGGCCGATGCGCTGCTGGTACTGGAAACTTTTGATTCGAACTCCGACCTGCTGTTGCAAACCGCTGCCGGACAAATCGGCTCAATTTTGACAACCGGCAAACCAGGCATCCGGGTTCCGCGGCGAGCCCGCGTTGATGTTCGCTGCTACTGGCGCCTGTATGATCCCCGGACCAAAACCATTGCGGACCAGTTTCAGCAATCGCACTACCTTTCTTTTAATCTCCTGTCGCCGATTCCCCCTTTTCAAGCATTGTCCGAAACCGCTTACGCCGCCGGGCACGAGTACATCCGGCGCTTTTTGCCTAGCTACTACAGCGTGCGCCGCGAGCTTTACAAAAAGGGCAAAGGCCGCGACAAGCACCAGTTTAACACGGGTTGGCGACGCTCGGAAGTGGCCAACTGGGAAGGTGCCATTGATGCCTGGATGCCCTTGGCCAGCAATCCCACCAGCCAACTGGCAGGCCAGGCCGCCCTCAACATTGCTGTAGCCCATGAGGTGCTTGGCGATACCGACCGGGCATTGGAATGGGCGCAGCGGGCTTATGAAGATTATGGCGACAAACTGGCCCGCGACTACGCCAAAACACTGCTCCGAAGAAAAAACATTGAACGGTAATAAATACAATTACTCCCCGCCTGGCGGTAGCATTGACCAAGAGCACACTGGTTTTTTAATGCGGCGCCTGCCGGCTTAAAAAGTGATTGGATACATGATGACTCAAAACCCTTGATTTTAGCGGCCCCCGAGCAGGTATGACCTTCCCCTGAGGCTTTTTTTTTTATCTCAATCGGCTCAATTGATTGTCCCCGAGGCCAATTTTTCGATCCAACGGGCCCGACGCACCCATTCATCAGGCCACTTTTTCAATTCCATTGGCAAAAGAGCCGTTCCCATCGGCAATTTCTCGAATTCAACCACCCGAATTATCCTTCCCATCGGCCAAATTCCGAATTTAACCGGCTTGTTTGACCGGTCCCGAGGCGATTTCTCTTATTCAATCACGACCGGCAATTCATCATCCCGTACGAAGTTCGGGGGTCCGGCGGACAACCATCACAACAAGCTCGAAAGTGGCTTGAATTTAATTGCGACAATTCCTTCTCAGATGTTCAACCCACTTCGGGGTTGAGGCGGGAATGACCTTTTCAACCCCCAAATTCTTTGGGGGTGATGAACATTAAACCCTACGGGTTTCATTCATCCATCTGCAAGTTTTGGAATCCTTACTCTTCGAACAGGAGCCGGGCTGATAACTTGATGTGCTCATCGAAAAAACAACCGGATAATAAGGCCTAACCAATCGAAAATTTTGGCCGAAAAAAAGGGATGCCCTAGTCATTTGAGCAGCCCTTTCAATTTTAGGAATTATTTACAATTAATGTTGATGACCGTGATCATGGTCGTGATCGTGATCATGCGCTTTTTCGGCTTTTGCCGAGCGGTCGTATTGGCAGCAGCCGGGCAACTCGCTATACACTTCGTCACTGGCCTTGTGCTTGGGCGTATCGTGCCCCACTTTGGCGATGGCCTTTTGTACCCGATCCACATCAGTTTCACTTTCGTCAAACACCACTTGAATCATTTTCGTTTTTTTGTCCCAGTCAGCTGACGTTACACCCTCCACTGCGTTGGCGGCTTTTTCGATACGCTTTTCGCACATGCCGCAGTTTCCAGACACTTTAAACTTCTCGGTTTTGCTTTTCGCTAAAACATTTCCGGCACCCATCATGATCAGGATGGCCAGCATCATTACTTTTGTTTTCATTACTTTCAATTTTAATGGTTATTACTTCTATTCATTTATCGGAAAAAAACTAATTTTACGTTTCTCATTTGCCTCTTTAGCTCAGCTGGTAGAGCAGCTCATTCGTAATGAGCAGGTCGTGGGTTCGAGTCCCATGAGAGGCTCACTATTCAATCGAATATCCAATAACGAATATTCAATTCTAAATCTTGAAGGAAGCCTGAGCTTACGAACGTACGAACTTACGTTGATACGAACTCACGCTCTCATCCTCTCATATTCTCACCATCTCACCATCTCACCATCTCACGATCATGCTCCCGAAGGATATTGCTACCTTCCTTTTTTATCGTAATTAATTTTGTCAATATCTATTTCAAGGTTTCCTTCGTCTCTCCACATGTTAACATTTCGTCCCCGAAATAAGGATTTCGTATCTCATCGGTTGCACTAAACCAATAGGCTCCTTTGTCTTCGATGGCCATCGGGCAATATTGGTAGTAGGTCGTTTTGTCTTTCAATCCAAACATCTTCAAGCTTTTGTAGAAGGCCAGATTGAACTCGGCAAATTCGGTTCGTTGCGCGTCCAGGTCCATCGATTTGCTGATGGCGCTGATGGTACGCTCCAGTGTTTTCAACTGTTCCATCCAGTCCATGTGTGCATCGCCTTTCAGCAAGCCCATATCCACCTGCTTCAGTGATTTTTCGACATCCTGAGCGGCAACCATTACCGGATGGGCCTCAGAGTCAACAAATGCGTCCTTCATGACAAGGTATTTCTCATAGACATTCGTCAGCTGCTGCTTAAAGGCGGGATCGGTTTCGACAGGTTCAACAGGGCTTTGCTCTTCCTCCATTGTTGCTGTTCCCATCTCCGTTCCCCCGTGGTTGTGCCCGGTCATGACCGCACCACCTTCGGGACTCATCATGCTCGGTTTGCCCGCGAGCTGAGCCGCAGCATCGATACTGAAAGTACCGTTTACGGCGATTTCTTCGCCCTGCTCCAGTCCGCTCCTGACGACGAAGCTTTCGCCCAGCGAAGGCCCCAGTGTGACTTCCCGCATGCGGAAATTCACGCCCTGCTCGGTTGTGGTCTTCACGTAAACCAGCGAACGTTCGCCGGTCCACATGACTGCCGTTTTGGGAACCACCACGGCTTCCGGATCGGCTGTCAATTCGGCCTCAACCGTTCCTGACACAAACATCTCAGGTTTCAGTTTTAGGCCAACATTATTGAATTCCACCCGGGCTTTGGCCACCCGTGTTTGAGGATCAATCACCGGATCGAGCCAGGAAATGGTTCCTTCAAACGTCTCGCCCGGCAAAGAAGCGACGGTAAAATTGACGCGGTCGCCCCGATCAATCCACGCCAGGTCGGATTCGTACACATCAAAGAGCACCCACACGCGCGAGAGGTCAGCAATTTCGTAGATCGCCTCACCCCTGCCGATGTAATCACCCAGTTTCACTTTCTTTTCCATGACATAGCCGGAGCCCTCGGCGTAAACCTCAAACTCCTCTTTCGAAGTCCTTGAAGCCAGCAGGGCTTCAACCTGGCTATCCGACAGCTTCCAGTTTTTCAGCTTCTCTTTGGCTGCACGGAACAACTGGGGCTGTGTCTCCTTGATTTTTTGGGCTTCAAACAATTCTTCCTGGGCGGTAACCAGCTCCGGTGAATAGACTGCTGCAAGAGGCTGCCCCTTGCGGACAAACTCGCCGGTGAAATTCACCATCAGCTTTTCAAGCCGCCCGGGTATGTGCGAGGACTGGGAAAAAACCAAGCGCTCGTCGGCCTGCACCTTGCCGCTCAGCTGGACTGATTTGACAGGTTCGAGCGTACCCACAATCGCCGTGCTGACATTGGCCAGCTGCATGGCCGTTGCCGACATCCGGATGGCCATGGGATCCTGCTCACCCTCCTCGTCACTTTCCATCGGAATCAAATCCATCCCGCAGATGGGGCAATCGCCCGGCTCCTCCTGCCGGATTTGCGGGTGCATGGAGCAGGTCCAGGTTTCCGATTCGCCGGATGTCTCTGTTTCATGATCGTGCCCTTCGTGTCCGACTTCACTTCCGGAGCCACCAAAAATCAACCAGCCCAGCAACACGCCTGCCAGCAAGGTTACCAAGACCGTTAAGATTGTTTTTTTATTTGTTGTCTTCATCATTATTCAGTTTTTGCAGTGATGTAATGGAGTTTGGCCAGCGCGATCTGGTGTTTTGTTTCCGCGGTCGCCTTCATTTTTTCGTATTTCAGAACTTGCTGCTGCATGCGCAACACCTCTTCGAATTCCTTTCCAGAGTTGCCATAGGCGCTGAACAGTAGATTGAGCGATTGCTGTGTGGTCACCAGTTGGCTTTCGTACAACTCAATCAATTCCAATTGTTGCTGCATGTCAAACCATACAGTTTCGTAGCCCGAGCTAAGCGAATTGACCAGCTCTTCGCGTTGCAGCGTGTAGCTTTCCTGCATCAAGCGCGCTTCTTTTACCGCTGCCTTGAATTTGCTCCTGAAAATAGGAATGCTCACCGAAACCATCGGCATGAGGATGTCCTTGCCATTGTCGGCCAGGCTCATGTCGCTGCGTTCAGCCACAACCGCATAATCCAGTCCAACGCCTAACTTGGGCAATCCCTGCTTTTGAGCAGCCTGCTCACTGGCTTCGCTGGCCTGGATTTTCAGATCCAGCGCTTCCAAAACCGGATTGTTGGTCAGCAGCGAATCTCTTCGGAAATCAGCCGACAATGCCTCCGCTGCCAACGAATCCCGGATCAGCACCGCCTCGCCTTCCTCCCTATTGAGCAGTTGGTTGAAGTGGGCAAGCAAGGGCTTTCCCTTCTGATTCAAAATGCTGAGGTTGGTTTCGGCATCCTTCAGCATCAAGTCCACCCGCAGCACATCCACCATGGGAGCGGTTCCGCTTTTAAACTTCGAATTGGCAATGGTTTTATACGATTGAAGGATCTCGATATTCTTCTGCTCGATCTGTTTCAACCGATTGAGTTCGTACAGCGGATAGTAAGCCGCTGCCACCTGGTAATGCAATTGGTTACGCGCATCCAGAAAAGACTGGTATCGGGATTCTGCCATCAGCGCAGCAGCGTCGCGTTGCGCTTCCAATGTGCCAAACCAGGGAAACATTTGCGTGAGCGAAAATTTGGCCCGCTGCGGCCCTACCCGCGTTTCAACCGGCGACACAAAGTAGCCGAACGAAAACGAAGGATCGGGCAAGCTACCCACCTGGGGCACTTGTTCCAAAGCGGCTTCAAACGCCTTGTATTTGGCCTGCAATCCGGGATTGTTTTCAGAAGCAATCCGTTGGTAATCGGCAAGACTTTGAGCTGAACCCATTACACTTCCGAAAATCAAATAGATGATTAGATTGATAATGATCTTCATGATACAAATTTTTTGAGTTTTCGCTCTTCACGCATGCTGTATAAAACAGGCACAATAAAATAGGTGATGGCTGCAAAAATCATCCCGCCGAAAGCCGGAATAGCCATCGGAATCATGATATCCGCACCGCGCCCCGTTGATGTCAAAATCGGAAGTAACGCGATAATGGTTGTTGCCGAAGTCATTACTGCAGGCTTAATCCTTCGGTATCCGGCTTCAACCACCGCGGCACGGATGCCTCTTAAATTGTCGGTTTTGTTTCTTTCGAAACTTTGGTCGAGGTAGGTCGCCATCAACACCCCGTCGTCGGTGGCAATGCCAAACAGGGCGATAAAACCGACCCACACGGCCACACTCAGGTTCACCGTATGCATTTGAAACAAGTCGCGCATATTGGTTCCGAAGAAGGAAAAATCGACAAACCAACCCTGCCCGTAAAGCCACAACATCATAAAGCCCCCGGAAAAAGCCATGGCAATTCCGGTGAAAACCATCAGCGAGGTAGTAACCGACTTAAACTGAAAGTAAAGGATCAGAAAGACAATCAGCAGCACCACGGGAACGATGATGGACAGTCGCTTTTCGGCCCGAACCTGGTTTTCGTAACTTCCGGAGAATTTATAACTAATACCTGCCGGCACGGTTAAATCGCCTGAATCAATACGAGCCTGAATGGCCTGCTGGGCGTCATTGACCACACCCACTTCGGAAAAACCATCGCGCTTATCAAACAAAACATAGCCCACCAAGAAGGTATCTTCGCTTTTAATGGCTTGTGGTCCGCGCTTGTATTCAAAATCAACCAACTGGCTGATGGGAATTTGTGCACCGGTTGGCGTAGGAATAAGTATTTTGCCCAGCGATTCGGGATCGTCACGTAATTCTCGGGGATAGCGAACCCTGACCGGGAAACGTTCACGTCCTTCCACAGTCGAGGTAATTTTCATCCCGCCAATGGCCGTTTCGATGGTCTGCTGCACATCTTCAATATTCAGCCCATAGCGCGAAATTTAGTCCCGGTTGATATTGAGATGCAGGTAAGGTTTGCCGACAATCCGGTCAGCAAAAGCCGCTTCGGCCTTCACCGAGGGCACTTCTTTCAGAATGCCTTCGAGTTTCATTCCAAATTCCTCAATCGTATTCAGGTCGGGCCCGTACACCTTGATTCCCATAGGAGCACGCATGCCGGTCTGTAGCATGACCAAGCGCGTTTCAATGGGCTGTAGTTTGGGTGCCGAGGTGACTCCAGGAATTTTCGCCACCTTCACAATTTCATTCCAAATATCATCAGGCGATTGGATGTGCGGCCGCCAGTTGCGGAAATAATTACCCCACTCATCGGGCACCAAATCCTTGCTGGTCACCCCGCGTTCCAAGGCTTCCTCATTGCTAAGCGTGTCACCACTGCTCAATATGAAACGATCATCCCGATCAACCTTAAACCGCACGCGATGTCCTCGTTCATTCAGCAAATATTCGGGCCGGTAGTTAATCACGTTTTCATACATCGAGATGGGTGCCGGATCCAATGCCGACTCCACCCGGCCCAGTTTACCGACCGTCAGCTCAACTTCCGGAATAGCTGAAATCAGCATATCCAGTTGCCCCAAAACCTTGCGGTTGTATTCTACGCCGGAATGTGGCATGGAGGTTGGCATCAGCAGGAAGCTGCCTTCGTTGAGCGAGGGCATAAACTCTTTCCCCATGCCTGGGAAGGTATGTGCCAAACCCGACCAAACCTTGGTGGTTCGCACATTCCAGCCCACCGCATCGAATCCCTTGGCAGCAAAACCAAAGATGGTGTTGAAGCCCATCCAGGTGGTCGCTCCAAAAAGAATCAGGAACGCGGGAATCAGCAAAAAGCTGACTTTATGATCCAAACACCAGCGAAGGATGGGTTTATAGAAATACTCCAGCAAGGTGAAGGCTCCCAAGATCAGGATCACCATCATGGCCACAAACACCACATTGAGCATCAAACTTTTTGCTGGTCCCAAGGGCAGCCAGTACCTGGCCAGCAACCAAACGACGCCCAATACAACCAGCACGATTTCGGCATGATCCAACAGCCAGTACCCAGCTCTACGCAAGCGTTGTTTCCCGGATGAGGTCTGTTCATCCGTACTTTCGGCTAATTCTCTTTTGGGCCCAAATATCTTCAGAATTCCGACCAGCCCAAAAGCGAGCAACATCAGGCCACCCCAAATTTGTCCGAGGAACAGGAAAACGATTCCCAGAGGAACCAAAGCAATGTTCACCCATTTCCGGATTCGGTCACTTTTGATTCGTGCCCCAAAAAACCAATGGGCCAGGGCCGGCAGGATAAACAGTGAAACAATCAGCGCGGCAACCAGCGCAAAAGTTTTGGTGAAGGCCAGCGGACCGAACAGTTTTCCTTCGGCAGCCTGCATGGTAAACACCGGAATAAAACTGACGATGGTAGTGGAAACAGCTGTGAGAATCGCAGAACTGACTTCGGACGCGCCATTGTAAACGGTGGTAATCAGTTTCTGCCCGGGCGGCGCTTCATCCACATGCTTGATGATGTTCTCCGACAAGATGACGCCCAAGTCGACCATCGTTCCAATGGCAATGGCAATTCCCGATAAGGCTACAATATTGGCATCGACTCCAAAATAGCGCATGGCGATAAACACCATCAATACGGAAATTGGTAACAAGCTGGAGATTAAGAAGGAGGCCCGCAGGTTGTACACCATCACAATCACGACCAGAATGACAATTAGGATTTGAAGCGAAATGGCTTCTTCCAGCGTTCCCAAGGTTTCGTAAATCAATCCGGATCGATCGTAAAAAGGAACGATCGTTAATTGACTAACCACGCCGTTTTCCAATGTTTTTTTTGGTAGCCCGGGCGAAATCTCCTTGATTTTCTCCTTCACATTGTTGATCACCTGCAATGGATTAGCGCCGTAGCGGGCAACCACCACGCCACCCACCACTTCGGCGCCGTCCTTGTCCAAAGCACCCCTTCGGCTGGCGGGCCCTAAACTAACAAGTCCGATATCCTGGATGCGCACCGGGACGTTCTCCTGGACAGCGACAACGGCTTTTTCAATGTCTTCCACATTTTTGATATAGCCCAATCCACGTACCAAATACTCCGCCTGGTTAATCTCAATGGTTTTAGCTCCTACATCCCGATTCGACTTTTGCACCGCCTGCATGACTTTGTGCAGCGGAATGTTGTAAGCTTTCAGCGCATCGGGGTTAACATCAATCTGATATTCCTGCACAAATCCGCCAATGGAAGCTACCTCCGACACCCCTTCGGTGCCATTCAATCCGTATTTTACATAGAAGTCCTGTACCGAGCGTATTTCATGCAAATCCCAACCGCCAGTCGGATTGCCATCCTTGTCGCGGCCTTCGAGCGTGTACCAATACACTTGCCCAAGTGCAGTGGCATCGGGCCCCAGCGCAGGCTGCACCCCCTCCGGCAGCAAACCCGAAGGAAGCGAACTCAGCTTTTCGAGAATGCGCGAACGCGACCAGTAAAATTCAATGTCTTCTTCAAAAATGATGAAGATGCTGGAAAATCCGAAGATGGACGAACTGCGGATCGATTTGACACCCGGAATTCCAAGCAAATAAGTGGTTAGCGGATAGGACACCTGGTCCTCAATGTCCTGCGGCGACCGGCCCATCCACTCGGTGAAAACAATCTGCTGGTTTTCGCCAATGTCAGGAATGGCATCCACCGGAACCGGGTCAGAAGGCAAGGCTCCAATTTCCCATCCAAAGGGTGATGTAACGACTCCCCAAGTGACCAAGCCCGTCAAAATCAGCATGGTCACCAACTTGTTTTCGAGGAAGTACTTAATAATTTTATTCAGCATACCTTTTGATAATTTTGAATGATTAAAATTTCTTTCTCAGAAATGCAGCGTGCCGGCTACAAATGAATGCGCCCGCAATACCCGGATTGGCAAAAACAACTCAATCCGAAATCATTCAAAAATTATAAACGGTAAACCTGAATATCGGCAAGAAAATGCAAAACCGTCCGCGGAGGCGGCGATTCTCCAAAGCTATTTAAAACTATGCTGTTTGAAGTTTCCCGTAGCTCAATCAAAAACTCAGGAATTTCGAAGATGACAAAAGCAAAATAATCGACCTGATTAAGGACCAAAGGAGCCGTGTAGTCTTCCTCCAACTGGTAGGTCTGCTGCTCATTATGGCAGCAGCCATCTTCCATATCGCAGCAATTTTCCACTTCGCCGGCAATCGATAAATCAATTAAATCGCCGCCACAGTAGTGTTTTGTGATGGTGAACCCCATGGTAGAAACCACCATAATGACTAATATTGCGATATGAAAAACTTTTCTGGTCATCTGTAGTAATGGAACGCAAAGTTATATAAATTTGTTTACTTCAATAAAAGTAACTTCAACCTTTTAAAAATTCAAAAGAATATCAATAAATTAATCTAAAATGAATTCACCTATGAAAAAACTCGCATTTCTGTTCCTGATTGCAGCTGTTGCCTGCCAGCAACCTGCAAAAAAAGAAGAAGCCCAGTTGTACAGTAAAGCCGACTTTGAAAGTACAATCGACGGCAAACAAACGACCTTGTACTCCCTCGAAAATGCCAATGGCATGAAAGTGACCCTGACCAACTATGGGGCAAAAATCGTGTCCATTATCGTTCCGGACAAAGAAGGCAAAATGGACGACGTGGCCTTGGGCTTCAAATCGATTGATGAATACCAAACATTGGACGCCGGACAAGGTGCCGTAGTGGGACCTTTTGCCAACCGAATTGGCAATGCTAAATTCGAATTGAATGGCGAAGTTTATGAGTTGGAAGTGAATAACCACAACGCGAACCTACACTCGGGAACACAAAGTTTTTACAGACAAGTGTACGATGCCAAAGAAATTCAGACTGAAGATGGCCCAGCCGTTGAAATGAAACTTCACAGCCCGGACGGGGAGTTTGGTTTTCCCGGCAATAAAGATGTGACCGTAACCTATACGCTCACCGACGACAACGAACTCAAAATTGACTACCAGGCAACGACCGATAAGGCGACTCCTTTTAACCTGACCAATCATGTGTACTTCAATTTAAAAGGCGAAGGGAATGGCGATATTTTAGATCACATTGTGGTCATCGATGCGGATTCAACAACCGAAGTGATCAACAACGAATTGATCCCGACCGGAAACATCGTTTCGATAAAAGGTACCGACATGGACTTTACTGCACCGCATGCCATTGGCGAACGAATTGACTCCGATATGCAAGCGTTGGCTGTGGCCGGAGGTTACGACCACAACTACATCTTGAACAAAGATCAGGAAGCTGGCGAAATGACTTTCTGCGCCAGCGTTTACGAACCTGTGTCGGGTCGTTACATGGAAGTGTTTACCACCGAACCCGCCGTTCAGTTTTACACCGGAAATTTCCTGGACGGAACCTTAACCGGACGCAGCGGGAAAGTGTACGAACACCGCTATGGTTTATGCCTGGAAACACAACATTACCCCGACTCACCGAATCACCCAAATTTTCCAAGCACGATTTTGGAGCCGGGAGATACCTTGAACTCAACGACGATTTACAAATTCTCGGTAAGGGAATAATCCGGAGTCAACGAATTAATAGAAAAACAAAAGACCGGCAACTGATTGTCGGTCTTTTGTTTTAAGCAGTCTTGTTATTTCTGTATTTGCTAATTGGCCCCAGCCATCTGGTTCAAGTCCGAAGGAAAACGAACGGATGATCCTGTGCTTAATTCCGCCGACAGCCCCATCTTCTCGCCGATCAAGGCGTGAACGGTTTTCACCCAATCATCATCCGCATTCAGGCTTTCGGTAAAATGAAATTCCGTACCGCCAAGCTCCATGAACAGCTCACGATACTGCTCGCCAATCTCCAGGGTGGTTTCCAAACAGTCGGCTACAAACGATGGCGATACAACCAGCAATTTCCCAATGCCCTTCTCTGCAAGCTCCTGTATAGTGGCATCGGTGTAAGGCTTAATCCACGGGTCTTTCCCCAGTCGGCTTTGAAACGAAGTGGTGTATTTTGTTTCATCCAGGTGCAGCTTTTGCGCGATCAAATCGGAAGTTTCGAAACAAGCCGAACGGTAGCAATACGGTTTGCGTGCGCTGCAATGCGCACATTTGTTTCCGGTGTGGCTACACCAGGCTGTGCCGGCTTCATTCATGTTGTCCAGGTGCCGTTCCGGAATTCCGTGGTAGCTAAACAAGATGTGATCGGGCTCATACTTCAACAGATCCTGCTTCACCTTGTCGGCAAAGTTCTGAATATATTGCTCGTTGTTGTGATAACTGTTTATGAACTGGATGCTTGGAATGACATTCCAATTTTGCACAATGGCCATTACTTTTTCAGCAATGGAACCGGTGGTTGCCGAGGCATATTGAGGAAAAAGCGGAAAGACAATGATTTCGTCGACCTGGGCCTGCCGGAGTTTTTGTAAACCCGCTTCGATGGAAGGATTTTGGTAACGCATCGCCAGTTCAACAGTCACCTCATCTGAAAAACGCTCTCCCAATTTTTCAACCAGGGCTTTCCCGTACACCAACAGTGGCGAGCCCTCATCAAGCCAAAGTTTTTTATACTCCAGCGATACCTTGGGCGCCCGGAAGGGGACAATGATCAGGTTGACCAACAGCCAACGTTTCCAAAACGGGATATCGATGACACGGCCATCCATTAAAAATTCGCGTAAGTACACCCCGACATCTTTTGATTCCGGTGAGTTTGGTGTTCCGAGATTTACTATTAAAATTCCTGTTCGTTTCATACTGGTTTTTTAATTTTTTTTTGAACGATCCGGGTTTTCACCCGCACTTCTATAAATCAACACATTCATATTTCCAGCTGTTCAAAGCCAGTGTCTACCAAAATAATAAACAAACAACAGCACAATTGTTCTTTTCAGACCTAAAAAACCTTGGCTAGCGCCAGGCGACAAGCAATCCGACTTCAACCGCACAAAGCTATACGATAAAACCAAAATTCACCTTAACTGCGTTGAAAAAAGTGCAAAGCCTCTATTCAAAACACCATTCTTCAGCATAGGCCCAAGACTTCGTCAACACCTTCCGGGAAAAAACTCTCTTATAATTTCTTCCAAAATAAGTTGAGACAATGGCTTATTGACATACCTGGAGATCTCTGGAATCTGTTTGGCTTTTTCCTGGTCGTCGGGATTGGGCGATGTGGTCAACATCACCGCGACGATTTGGTTTTCCCGGGCTACCTGCATTTTCTTATATTCTTCCAGAAATTCCCAGCCATCCATCCCCGGCATGTTAATATCCAGGAAAATAAGATCCGGCGGCGAATGCAAGCCTTCTTCAGCTTGCCGAAGGTAGTCCAGGGCTTCCTGCCCACCATTTACAGCGACCACCTGCTCGGTACAGCCAGCGTCGCGAATAACCAGCTTATGGAGAAAATTATCGGCTTCGTTATCATCAATCAGTAAAATACTTCTCAATTTCATTTTCATCGTTTTCGTTTCTCAATGTTTATCGTAAAAACCAGGTCACTGAAAATAGTCCCATTCGCTGAAGGTCACTACTTCCTTTGCCTCGATTGTCAATTTTCAGCTTGAATTGTAAAGAAAAAACTGCTCCCCTCGCCTGGCTTGGAATTGACCCAAATTCTACCACCATGCAGATCAACAATTTTCTGACAATGTGCCAGCCCAATTCCGGTTCCCTCATATTTGTCGCGGCTGTGCAAGCGCTGAAAAATCACAAATATTTTCTGCCTGTGTTTATCCGCTATGCCGATACCGTTGTCCTGCACTTGAAATTGCCAGAAACTGTCTGCTTGTTGTGCCGAAATTTTAATGTGCGGCTGGCATCCTTCCTTGCGAAACTTTATGGCATTGGCTATTAAGTTTTGAAAAAGCAAGCGAAGTTCAGTTTTGTATCCGCGAATCACCGGCAAGCGGTCGATCTCGAAGCTTGTTTTGGTATCGTCAATGCGCGACGACAAATCCTGCCGAATATTATCGATCAGCGTTTGACAATTAACCGAGGTCATTTTTTTATTTTGACCGATACGCGAATAGTCAAGTAAGCCGATGACCAATTCTTCCATTCGCGTGGTGGCCTGCGAAATAAATTTAAAATACTGCGCTGCATTTTCATCGAAAAGTTTGGAGTATTGTTGATCCAATAGCCCGACAAAATTTTTCACCGTACGCAGTGGCTCCTGCAAATCATGAGACGCCACGTAGGCAAACTGTTCCAGCTCCTTGTTTTTAATTTTCAGCTGTGTGTTGTACGTATGAACTTCTTTTTCAGTCTCTTTTCGTTTCGTTATGTCGCGGATAGCCGCACTCACCAAAACACCCTCCTCTGTTTCCAACGGACTTAGCGAAATTTCAACAGGAAATTCGTGCCCCTTTTTGTGCAAGCCAAACAACTCCAAACCGACTCCCATCGGGCGGATTTTCGGATTGGAGAAAAAGCTTTGCCGATGGTTGCCATGTTGTTGCCGAAATCGGCTTGGAATGAGCATTTCAACCGGACTGCCAATAATTTCTTTTTTCTGATATCCAAAGATGTTTTCAACCTGGGCATTTACCAATTGAATCAGTCCCGACTCACTCACAATCACCATCGCATCGGGCGCACTTTCAAGCAACTTACGAAACTTCGACTCGGCCCGCTTTCGATCGCTGATGTCGCGGATTGCCGCCGAAACAAAAGTTCCCTCGGCAGTAATCAATGGGCTGAGCGAAATTTCAACAGGAAAAGTTGATCCATTCTTTTGCTTGCCATGAAGCTCCATTCCTTGCCCCATACTTCTTACTTTTGGATGCTGGATATATTGCTGTCGATACTGTTTGTGATTTTCGATAAAAGAGTCGGGAATCAGTATTTCAACAGTTTTACCCAGCAGTTCTTCCTTCCGAAAGGAAAACAGGCGCTCGGTTTGTGCATTCACCAGCACAATTTGTCCTTGCTGGTTGACAATGACCATGGCGTCAGGAGCAGTTTCAAGTAAGTTCTGGGCCCTGCTTGATGCCATTTCAAAATGGTTCAGCTTACGAATCACCTGCGAAATCCCAACAAGCATTCCTTCCGCATTGGTCATGGGCGAATATTGAACAGAAACCACAATACGCTCGTTGTGCTTGGTTAGTCTGTGTGTTTGAAAAGGTTCTGAAGATTTATTGAAAAGAATAGCTTCTCGTGCCACTTCAAAATCATCGGTGCCGTCGTCGGGCAACAAACATCGCTGGTTTTTACCCAGCAGTTCCTTATCATCATAGGCCAGCAATTGACTGGCTGAACGATTATAATAAGTGATTTCTCCTGCCAGGTCAAGACCAATGATGGCATCGCCGGCCTGGTCAATAATGAAATGATTCATTTCTCATCGCGCTTTAAAAATTACCCTTCCGCGGCTGTGACCCGTTCGATAAAAGTCACACAACCTGCTCGTTCAGTCCTCATCTTTTCACCAGTCCCTAAATGTGAAAGTAGATTCAGATTGTCCGTCACATGGATCGCATCATTGAGAAAACTACGTTTAGAAACATTCCAATTCAATAATTAGTTCGAACGAAATTTATGATTTATAACACAATTTTATTTTATCAACGATGCATGTCCACCAGTTAGAAAACCTGTTCATCGCATGTCCGTAGGCCATTCCCAATGTAAATTAATGCCAAACTGTTAATTTGGGTTGAACGATACTTTATCCGGCGGAACCACTTCGCCGAGCCGGTGTTGTTTGATCGGATCCGGGAGCGTCAAGCAAAAAATTCGCATGATCGTCTTCGGGACGGTATTGATTCGCAATGAAAATTTTGCTAGTTTGGCTTTCCGAAATTGATTCCATTTAAAACAAGAAGATCATGAAAAAATATTTCATCCTGGCCGGATTGATGATTGTCAGCCTGCTCGCGTTTCCACAACAACCATACAAGTACATTATTATTCCCGTTCAATTTCCTGAGATTGGCGAAGATCTTAATCCATATGGTGTTAGCACTGCCCTTCAAAAAGTATTGAACGAAAAAACGCTGGCTCATGCTTTTCATGCCCCCGACATGGATGAAGATTATTGTGACGCGCTGACGGTGAACCTCGTTCCGATAAAAAACATGTTCAGAAATAAATTGAAGGTAGAATTGAAGGATTGCAGAAACCAGGTCATTTGGTCGCGCGAGGGAACCGGACGTTCGAAAGATTTCAGGAAAGGCTACGCGGAGGCCATCGAAGATGCGCTGAGCGAACTGGACGACATTCCGGTCAACGCCAATGCCACGGCCCCAGTTGCTGCGACCAAAGAAGTTCCCGCGGAAAAGCCAGTTGTTGCTGAACAAGCACCACCGCAGCCGGCAACCAAACCGTCCAATGCAGATCAAGCTGAAGAAAGCTTGTATAAACCCACCAACCTTTTCTACAACTACACTTATTTTATCGATTTGGTTGATGCTGAAAACGGGAAGAAAAAGCTGGTTATTCTGAATGGCGAACTGCTTGGGTACGAGAATTTGGCATGGATCGGAACCCTGACTCCATCGGGCCTCGGCGATGTTTTTACCTTGGAATGGAAAAAACCCAATGGCGAACCGGTGCGTGGCGTAGCCAACTTAACAACTCAGGTACTGAAAATTTCCTTGCCGGAAGGTGAAGCCTTGAAAGTGATTACGCTTCAGAAATACTAATTCAGCCAAAATAAAATAAGAAAGGGCAGGCTAAAAATTGACCGATCAAGCTTCAATCCGAAGATCGTATTTCTCCAGTAAGCCAGCCAGGCCAGCCTGCGAAAACCGGGCCTTTTTCAGGTGGTTTTGGTCCGGGTCGATGGAAAAACCAATGGCTGTTCGAAAATCAGCCTTTGTCAGCCCGCTCCGATAGAATGTTGAGCCTGTCAAAATACAATCATCAAACACAGATTCAGTTAACTGACATTCCGTAAAATCGCACTCAACTAGAGAGCACTGGCGAAATGTCGTTTTCTTCATCTTCTTTTTGGTGAACAGTGCGTAGTCCAGCTGGCACACGTCAAACTCAACCTGAAACAGAAAATCGGAGCACAGAGTGAAATCAAAGCCCATCAGTTTACATCGTTTAAAACAGACATCTTTTAGACCAGTTGCATTGAGTTTTACCAAGGTAAAATCACAATCTTCAAAGCTACAATCCAGAAAGTCCGTGTCGGTCAAATCGCTGGCAGAAAAAGAACAATTAACAAATCGACATTCAATAAACTCACACCCGGCAAGCTGTTCCTTCGAAAAATCCACCTGCTGGAAAATTTCATTGTCATTTTCCTGTTCAATCATGTGCTTCATCATTTTGCCGGTAAAGTTAACCGAATTTACTTTTTCAACCCGAAAAATCCCTTCGGCAGCGGTATATTTGTTTCCTTCACTAAAAGTTAAGATTATTGCAACTGAATTCAGGGCTGTGCATCAGCAATGAAGTCCTGTTAGCTAAACATGCTATGAAAAAAAGTAAAATCCTGCTGTTTTTGTTTTTGACACCGCTTGTACTGACCGCCCAAATTGATACACTTCGATTAAACCAGGCTTTTATCAGAAAAGGTTGGGGCGATACCAAAACCTTATTTACTGCGCCAGCCCACTGGGACGGACGCGACTGGGCAACTTTTGGTGTGGTTTCGGCATCGGTAGCCGCCCTGTTTTTGGTTGATGACCCGGTAAACGAAGCCTTTCAGAATTGGAATGAACATGCCGGACGTTCAGGTGAGCGTCTATCGGCCAACTTTTTGGAGCCTTGGGGTGCCGAATATTCGCTGGCTGTAATGGGTGGTTTAATGGGCTACGGGCTGCTGGCAAAGGATGGCAAAAGCCAGTCGACCGCTTTGCTGGCCGGCGAAAGCTTCGTGTTGGCCGCGCTGTTTCTGCAAATTCCCAAGCGCCTGATTGGCCGGGCACGACCAAATGCCACAGACGATCCGTTTCAGTTCAATGGCCCATTTCAAGGGTCGGCTTTGCCATCGGGGCATACCACAGCGGTTTTTGCGGTCGCTTCAGTTATCGCCAACCAATATTCAAACAAACCGGCAATTCCGATTCTATCCTATACCATTGCCTCGGCGGCTGGCTTATCACGCATTTACGACAACCGACACTGGTTGAGCGACGTGGTTGGTGGCGCTGCACTGGGTATTGCCGTTGGTAACTTGGTGAGTGGCAAACACAACGAGACAAAGCGGATTGCTGTCGTTCCTTTTTCGTCGGGCCGAATACAAGGCCTGCGCCTGGCTTATACCTTATAACAGAAAATAGAAAACGCTTGAAAAAAATAATTACTTTTAGCCAGTTCAAATAAAAAAACAGCGTAGGACTTATGAAAAAATGGGGATCTCTTATTCTAGTTATTTTTCTGCTTGGTGCCTGCTCATCAGGGAAAAAAGCATTGGATCGCGGCGATTATATTGAAGCCATGGAGAAAGCGGTAAATCGCCTAAGCAGCGACCCAAACAACAAAAAAGCCAAACAAGTGGTTAGTGATGGTTACGCAGTAGCGATGGATTATTATCAGGAAGAAATTGATCTTATCCTGAGTGGAAATGACGCTTTTAAGTGGGGAAAAACGCTCAACATCATGAACCGGGTGAACCACCTGAGCAACCTGATCCGGCGGGTTCCGGCTGCACGCAGCCTGGTGCCATCGCCCAAAATGTATGCAGCCGAACTCAGCGAAGCAACCGAACGGGCTGCTGAAGAGCGCTACCAAGCCGGCCTGATCAGCCTGTCGCGTCCAAGCCGCGAAGATGCCAAAGACGCCTACTACCATTTTTCACAGGCCGATAAGCTGATTCCCTCATACAAAGATGTCTTGGAGAAAATGTTTGATGCCAAACAACGTGCAACCATTCATGTTATTCTCGAATCTGTTGCCTTGCCCCTGAAGCGCTATGAATTATCTTCCGAATTCTTTTACGAGCAAGTGATTAATCGAATGAAACAACGATTCCCAAGCTCTGGATTTGTGGCCTTCTACACTCCCGAAGAAGCTGAGAATCGACAAATCCAATATCCCGACATGGTCGTTCGAATGGAGTTTTACGACTTTTTTGTCGGACAGCCTCAGCACTTCGAAAAAGAGGAAAACCTTGATCGCCTGGTAGAGCGTGAAGTGGAAGTGAAGGTAAGCCGCGACTCTACGCGCATTGAAAAACGCCAGGAACGACTGAAAGGCAAAATCAAAATCATAACAGACGAAGTGGCATCACAGGGACTGCTGAACGTAAAAATTGAAGAATTTGAAACCCAAAAACTGATTTTGAGCGAAGAAATCCCCGGTGAGTTTTTGTGGCGGAATCAGTATGGCATTTTTGTTGGCGACGAAGGCGTATTAACTGAGCAGCAAGTTCGAATCATCAATAACAAAGCGGTTCCGCCTCCGGGACCGCAGGATTTGTTTGTCGAATTTACCCGGCCAATCTATGCCCGCTTAACCGATCGTTTAAGTCAGTATTTCAACAAGTACAACTGATTTAATAAGTAAGTTTGGATGCAGGCCGCTATTCGAATGTGAAATCGACCACCATAATCTCCGATTTTCCGGCGGTTTTTACTGGTGGGCCCCACAAACGCAAGCCGCTTGTAACAAAAAAGTGCGTATTGCCAATCTGCTTATAGCCCCAGCTCAGCTCATACATTTGCCGAATAATCAAGTTGATGGGAAAAAGCTGACCGTTGTGCGTATGTCCCGAAAATTGCGCATCCACCGAGGTTTGGCTCACTTCCTGCAACTGCGTAGGACGATGATCCAAAAAAATAATGGGCAAATCGGGCGTAATTGTTTCCATAATTTCACCAACAGCTTTACGGCTTTTCAGGCGCTCGTCGTACCTGCCACCGATATAAAACGAACGGTCAATATCAACGATCGTATCGTACAACATCGTGATGCCGGCTTTCTGAAAAAAAGTGCTGAACTCCTGGCCGCCATAAAACTCATGATTACCAACAACTCCGAATGACCCGTATTTTGACTGAATCCTTCTAAAGGCATTTTCAATCTCAATGGTCGTTTCATTTTCACTGTCGCCCTCCACAATATCCCCTCCAAACAACACAATGTCAGGCTTCGTCGCATTCAACTGGTCCACAAAATGTTCGATGTACCGGAGTTTGGTACTTTCAAGCATATGAATATCAGCAACAAATGCTACCCGAAGTTTCTCAATTTTCGAATCCTTCTTCGGAACACCAATTTGGTAATTTGAAACCCGAATGGTATTCAGGTTGATGACACCACCCACAACCACTAAAACCGAAAGCAAGAGGATTGTCGAAAAGGTAAAAAACCGAAATCGGAAACGCTTTCTTTTTTCGCTCGAAAGAAATTTTAAAAATAGGTTGGCCAATAATACCAGATCGAAAAGAAGAACGAACAGAAACAGATACAAATAAAAGGGTAGCAAATAACCGGCAATGCCTGATATGATTTGAGCCGTAAGATTCTGGCCATCATCACCCAGATTCCGTGAAAGTGGGTAAACTGCAAAAAATACCAGGTAAATAATCGTGTACCACAATTTGTATCCTTTGCTAATAAATAATTGATTTATCCTGGCAAAAACGTAAATATTCGGAAACACATAAGCGAGCGTAAGATAGAGATGAAACATCGGCTAGATTTCAAAAATTAAATGCGATGAAGATATAAAATTCCGGCCAACTAAAACAAATGCCCGATTATGAACCTCTTAAACAGATGAAACCAGAAGATCTCACACCAAATAACTTGATAAAAAAATCGGCGTCCGGGATTTTTCGGCCAAAATCATTGGATAGCTGAAAAAAACACGGTTATTTTATTCTTCGGAAAAACAGAAGTGACTTTTACTTTTGAGAATTGTGCCCAAAATTCGTGGCCACAACTTCCGATCATTCCAAGCGAAAAATTGTTTATTGTTAGAAATATTACAGCACATGAATAAACTTGATAAACTTCAGCCTCAACCTTTGTGGAACTATTTTGAAGCCATTTGTCAGGTTCCACGCCCATCGAAAAAAGAAGATAAAATCCGTGCCTTCCTGCTCGATTTTGCGGCTCAAAATGGGTTGAAGTCAAAAACAGACACCATTGGCAATGTGCTGATTTGCAAACCGGCAACAACAGGAAAAGAAAACACACCGACTGTTGTGCTTCAGTCGCATATGGATATGGTTTGTGAAAAAAACAGCGACAAAACATTCAATTTTGATACCGATGCCATTGTACCGGTCGTGGATGGCGAATGGGTGAAAGCCGATGGAACAACCTTGGGCGCCGATGATGGCATTGGCATAGCAGCCCAAATGGCCATTCTGGCAGCAAAAAACATCGCCCACGGCCCCATTGAATGCCTGATTACGGTGGATGAAGAAACCGGATTGAGCGGCGCTTTTGCTTTGGAAACTGATTTTTTGAGCGGGAAAATACTCATCAATCTCGATTCGGAAGATGATGGCGAATTGTTTATTGGTTGTGCCGGTGGAATTGACACTTTGGGAACACTAACCATTGATAAAGAGAAAACACCGGGAAAATCGTTTGCCATGAAAATTATGGTGAAAGGATTAATGGGCGGCCATTCGGGTGATGATATCCACAAAGGGCGCGGAAACGCCATCAAAATTCTGACCCGTTTCCTGTGGCAGGCCATTCGGAAGTATGGCGTTCGTATTGCTGGTTTCGATGGCGGGAACCTGCGCAACGCCATCGCTCGCGAAGCAAGCGCTACCGTAATTGTACCAAGTGTTCAAAAGGAGCAGTTGGTCGCCGAAATCAACATGTTTTCGGCCGATGTTGAATTTGAGTACGAACGCACCGAGCCCAACCTGGTAGTCGATCAAAGCTCAACCCGTGTGCCTGAAAAGGTACTGACCCAAGCCAGCCAGGAAAACCTACTGAACCTGCTTTATGCCTGTCCTCATGGTGTTTTGGAAATGAGCACCCGCATGAAAGATATGGTTGAAACTTCAACCAACCTGGCTTCGGTTAAATTTATCGATTCAAATAACCTGCTCATCACCACCAGCCAGCGTAGCGAAATTGAAAGCCGTAAATACTATGCCGCCGAGATGGTTCGCTCGGTTTTTGAAATGGCTGGTGCCGAAGTCAAACATTCCGATGGCTACCCGGGTTGGACTCCTGACCCATCCTCCCCAATTCTCAAAATTGCTGTCGACTCGTATGTCCGGCTGTTTGGTGAAAAACCAACTGTTCGCTCTATTCATGCCGGACTTGAGTGCGGGCTCTTTCTTGAAAAGTATCCTGAACTGGACATGGTGTCCATCGGACCAACCATTCTGGGAGCTCATTCGCCCGACGAACGAATCAATATTCCAACCGCAGACAAGTTTTGGAAGCATTTGGTTGACATATTGGAAAACATTTCATAAATATTACTGTTTCATATCGATTTTCTCCAAATTTCTATTCAGCTGTTCTCGTTAACGTTATGAAAATAAGACTTTTTAGTCTGATTCTAAATTAGTTGTCTTGTAACCTCTGTCATTTGCCGGATTACAAATTGTTTTTATGTTTGTGCTACTAATTCAGTAGGAAAGGTAGGATAAAAAATGAAAACAATGATTAGAAGTTTAAAAATTCGTGTTTTAGTAGTGCTTTTGGTTGTTGCCAACTTGGCAGTAACAGCACAAGTTCAGTATAAACTGGATTCAAAAACCAGTTCCATACAAGTACAAGGCACCTCAACAATTCATGACTGGGAGATGAATGCGGAAACAGCAAGCAGCACCATCACACTCCAGGAAGATGGATCGCTGGAAAAGTTGAGCTCGGGTAACTTCACAGTAGATGTGGCATCAATTAAAAGCGACAAAAGCATCATGAACAAGAAGGCCTGGGAGGCTCTGAAGGAAAAGAAATTTCCTCAGATTAAGGCCAAACTGCTTCACGTTAGCCAAAATGGAAACTCGGGCCATGTACAAATGGAATTGACCATCGCCGGAAAAACCCAAAAAATCACCGATGGTTTCAAGTTCACAAGTACCAATGGAACGATAAAAATCGAAGGTATTTTGGATTTAAAAATGACCGATTTTGGCGTTGAGCCGCCCACAGCCATGATGGGAACAATCAAAACAGGAGACGAAATTAAGGTAGCATATACCTTGGTCTATACCAAGTAATAGTAACGAGAGAGAAGTATTTCAAATTTAATTTAATCATTAATTATGAGAAAGATTACAGTAGTTATTGCGAGTTTATTGATTGCAATATCAAGTTTTGCCCAGCAATTCGAAGCTGAAAAAATAGATCCCCAGGAATTTTCTGATCTGAAAGTGAAAGTCGGCGCTGATTTTGCCCTGCAACTTCAATGGCTGGATCACGAGGCTGACGTAGAGTTAATTGACCTTAAAAACAACTTCAATTTACCAACAGCCAACCTAAACATTACAGCCGACCTGGCACCCGGCATCCAGTTGTATATCAACAACTACATGTCGTCGCGCCACCACAATGAAGCGTGGGTTGAAGGTGGGTACCTAACCATTGACAACCTGCCCTTTTTACCGGCTGCTGATGATTTGATGAAGTACTTGACCATTAAAGCCGGGGTGATGAATCCCAACTATGGCGATGCCCATTTTTTCCGCAGCAACAATGCCGCCGTTACCAACAACCCATTTGTTGGCAACTGGATTATGGATAACTACACCACCAATCCGGGACTGGAAGTGATGTATCGCAACAAAGGCATGCTTGCCGTTGTAGGAACCAATAATGGCCGCATGAACTATGGCCGTGGAAATGACATTGGCGAAGAGCTGGTGTTTCACTGGAAATTGGGCTACGACACCAACATCAACGAAGACTTACGCGTACGTGCAAGCCTTTCGGGTTACCATGTTGGTGAAGGCCACAGCGGATCGACACTTTGGGATGGTGACCGTGCAGGCGCCCGCTACTACAATGTGATGCAACTGGCTTCGGCCGAAGGAGACAACTTCCGCTCAGGACGCTGGAGCCCCGGCGGTGGACAAACCGAGATGAATAGCTACATGGCCAACCTGTTTGTCCAATTTCACGGACTCGAATTGTTCGGAATCTACGAAAACATGAAAGGTGTGAAAGGCGGAAACGATCAACATTTCACTCAAACCGCACTTCAAGCCATTTACAATGTAGGCGATTTCTACTTCGGTACCCGTTTGAACAAAGTATCAAACAATGACGGATCCGAAGTTACCCGCACCAACATTGGTGGTGGTTGGAGAATGATTGAGTACGTAACCATGAAGCTTGACTATGTGAACCAGGAATATGATGGCCCGGCACACGGAGCCATCGCTGGTGGAAAATTCAATGGCGTAGTTCTGGAAGCCGCCATTTCGTTCTAAAAAATTAGGAATTGAATCAGGCAGTTCTGCAAATGCAGGGCTGCCTTTTCATTCTTCCAGAAAAGAACAAAACAGTACACGATTGTAAAAATGAAAACACGATTAACATACCTGGCTGCTTTGCTATGCGTGATTTCTTTACCGGTTGCCGGACAAATGGCCGCCATGAAAGAAACATTCAGCCGGTATATGTTTGATCAGGTTCACATTGTTGGAAAAACCAATGTGAACGATTTTCATATGCAATACCGGGAAAGTGGCTTTTGTGAAGTTCCGGCAGATTTCCGGCAAGGAAACTCGATGATTGAAATTGAAATTCCGGCCGATCAGATTCAGGCAGATTCCAAATTAATGTTGAAGGACTTTTTGGAATTGATTAATGCCCAAAAATACCCGACCATTACCATCGAGATCAACTCCGATGAAATCACCTTTGAAAAAGCAGGCGAATCGGACCTGAAAAATATAGCCATCAGCATGAATGGCATCACCAAACAGTTTCGGAGCCAAACATACGCTGATGCCTGCTTCGGAAACCAATGGTGTCTTTCCGGCGAATTAAAGATAAAATTGACTGATTTTAATATTCAACCTCCGAGTAAATTTTTAGGACTGGTCAAGGTTCAGGATGAAATATTTATTAATTTTAGGATTTTATTTTCATAAAAAACCAAAAAGATCGACTCTTGAAATTTAGTACCAAAACCCGGTATGGAATTCGTGCTATGCTTGAAATCGCCAAGGACGAATCGCAAAATGGTGTATTCCAAAAGGACATTGCCCTTAACCAGGATTTGTCAGTCAAATACCTTGACCAAATCATATGTGGCCTGAAAACGGCTGGTTTAATTATCAACTTAAGGGGCAAGAAAAGCGGCTACATTTTAACGCGTCCGCCAGCCGAAATCACCATGCTGGATATTCACAACGCTTTTGAGCCGGGCATCTGTGTGATTGACTGTATGGCCACCGGGTTTGTCTGCGATCGCAAGGGGATTTGCCAGGTGAAAGGATTTTGGGAGAATTTGAATACAATGATTGTTGACTATTTCAAAAGTGTCACATTACAAGATCTTAGAGACAATAAAGTTCTGCTGGACCATTGAACCAAGTTTAGCCGTACAAATTAAGCCATTTGATGGCAGATTTTTTTTCTGAGAAAATTTCAGTTTTCATTTTCATCGTCGTAAGCTTATCCTTTAGCAACATGGCCAACGCAATTCCTTTGGGCGAATCGCTCACATAAGCCATGCGTATATCTTCAAATTTTGACAGATGCTTTTTTAGCTGATCTGCAAGGGCATCCAGCTCGACCGGATTCATACCGGGTGTTGCCCCTCGGTGGTCGTGCAGGATTTTTATTCTGTCCGGGAGCTCCATCTCACCAAGAACCCGAAAGTACTCCTGAAAACCTTCAAAATCGGTTTCTCCATAGAAACAGGCTTGGATAATACCCATCTCTTCCTTCACCTCAAATTTTTTCATCTTAAGCGCACAATTAAAGCGCAAAACTATCAAATTTTATTCAATTTAAGTAGTTCACTTCTATTTTCAACATAGCAAAACCATCGATATTCGGGAGGTCTGCTGAAAGTTTAAAAATACCCCGTCGCACGAGAATAACGGCACAGATTTGTGCATACCTTTGCGCCTTCAATTTCAAGCAATCATTTTATGCAACATTTGTTCAACCCGAAGTTAATGAGTGTCCTCAGGCACGGTTACACAAAAAAACAGTTTTCCAAAGACTTGTTTGCCGGCATTATCGTCGGTATTGTTGCACTGCCGCTGGCGATTGCATTTGCTGTAGCCTCGGGCGTTTCACCTGAAAAAGGCCTGATCACCGCAGTAGTTGCGGGCCTGCTAATTTCTGTGTTGGGGGGTAGTCGGGTGCAAATTGGCGGCCCTACCGGAGCTTTCATTGTTATTGTTTACGGCATTTTGCAAACCCACGGTCTGGATGGGCTGATTATTTCAACCATGATGGCAGGCGTTTTCCTCATCTTGTTTGGGCTTCTGAGGATGGGTTCGCTCCTTAAATTCATTCCACATCCACTCATTGTAGGTTTTACAAGCGGTATTGCCCTGGTTATTTTCACCACCCAAATCAAGGATGCGCTGGGACTGGAAATCACCAACCTTCCAGCAGATTTTTTGCCCAAATGGGGAAGTTACTTTTCAGAAATTAATACCATAAATCCCCTGGCGCTGGGCATCACGGTTGTGACCATTCTGATCACCCTGTTTTTCAGAAAAGTGACGACAAAAATACCCGGATCGTTTGTAGCCATCGTGTTGATCACAGCCATGGTTCAATTGCTCGATCTGCCGGTGACTACCATTGAATCGGTTTTTGGCGAAATCCCACGGAGTTTTCAGCTCGCCTTTCCTTCCATCGAATTCAGCGAACTGGGCAACTACCTTGCTCCTGCCCTCACCATTGCTTTGCTGGGCGGAATTGAGTCTCTTTTGTCAGCGGTTGTTGCCGACGGGATGATTGGGGGAAATCACCGTTCCAACACCGAACTGATCGCGCAGGGAATTGCCAACGTGGTTACACCTATTTTCGGCGGAATCCCAGCCACCGGAGCCATTGCACGCACGGCAACCAACGTCAAAAATGGCGGAAGAACACCGGTTTCGGGAATTGTTCATGCCATTACCTTACTGCTGATTATGCTATTTGTCGGGCAGTGGGCCAAACTGATCCCCATGTCGTGCCTGGCTGGAATTCTGATTGTGGTGGCTTACAATATGAGCGAATGGCGACTATTTGCCTCCATCTTGAAAGGATCGGGTTTTGACATTTTAATTTTGCTGGTCACCTTCTTCCTCACCGTTTTGGTCGATTTAACCTACGCCATTCAAATTGGCATCGTTCTTTCAGCCTTGTTGTTTATGAAACGAATGGCCGACGCCGGAACCAAAACCGAAATGGAAATTGACAGCGACGTGCTTGAAAACTACGAGACACTACCCGAGGGTTTGGCCATTTACGAAATCAGCGGGCCTTTCTTCTTCGCTTCGGCCAAACAATACAGCGCCACCTTAAAAAGCATAGGCCAGCAATCGAAAGTGCTGATCATCCGGATGCGTCACGTGCCTTTCATCGATTCCACCGGACTGCACAACCTGAAAGATGTGATCAGGGATTTGCATCATTCGCACACAACCGTTATTCTTTCCGGAGTTCGCCCGGAAGTGCTAAAAGAACTTGAAAAGAACAAGGTGCTGGACTTGCTGGATCAATCCATGATCTTGTCTACTTTTGATTTGGCGTTGCAGAAAGCCAATGATTTTCTGGGACATAAAGCTACATTTCATTCCTGACCTGTACTGGCAATATCGGCCGGAAAAATCTTTTCACCAACGCGCCACAACAATCATTCGTGTGGTTTGTTGGTGAAAAAAAATTGTCATGCCAGTTAATATTCCAGAAACAGATCAGAAAAGAGTGGTGATTGTCGGAGCCGGTTTTGCAGGGCTCAAACTCGCCCGAAAGCTTTACAAGAAGGGTTTTCAAATTGTGTTGGTCGATCGCAACAACTACCACCAGTTTCAACCACTGTTCTACCAAGTGGCTACATCGGGACTTGAACCCAGTTCCATCTCGTTTCCACTGCGAAAAGTGTTTCAGAAAATAAAAAACGTTTACATCCGAATCGCCGAAGTGCAGCGCATTCTTTCTGATAAAAAAATGATTGAAACCAGCCTTGGAACCATTTGGTACGATTATTTGGTGATTGCCACCGGCGCCGATACAAATTTTTTCGGCAACCAGGGATTTCAGGACTACAGCATACCCATGAAGTCTGTTTCAGAAGCGCTGTACCTTCGTAACCGGATTTTGCTGAATTTTGAAAAAGCGGTGACCTTGCGCGACCGCGAAGAATTACGCCAACTAATGAGCGTACTGGTTGTTGGCGGTGGCCCCACGGGGGTTGAAGTTTGCGGAGCTTTGGCCGAGATGAAAAAATTTATCCTGCCCAAAGACTATCCGGACCTGGACTTCAGCTTGATGGAAATCACTTTGATTGAGGCCGGGCCTCATTTGCTAAGCGGCATGAGCCAGCAAGCCGGAAACAAAGCAAAAAAATACCTGGAAGAACTGGGAATCAAGGTACTACTATCCCACATGGTGACAAGCTACGACGGACAAACAGTAAACTTAAAAAATCACAGCCCAATTCAAACCCAAACTTTAATTTGGGCCGCGGGAATCCAGGGACAGATGCCGGAAGGCATTAGCGTGGAAAAGAGGCAACGTGGAAACCGCATCATCGTCAATCGTTTTAACCAAGTTGAAGGCATGGAGCACATTTTTGCTTTGGGCGATATTGCCTACATGGAAACGCCCAAGTATCCCCACGGTCATCCGCAAGTTGCCCAAGTGGCGCTTCAACAAGCACAAACACTTGCCGACAATTTGAAGCGTGAGCAGGAATCGAAACCCTGGATGAATTTTGAGTACAAGGACAAAGGCTCCATGGCTACTGTTGGGCGCAACCGCGCCGTCGTTGATTTACCTTTCATCCGTTTTGGAGGTCCTTTGGCTTGGCTCACTTGGATGCTGGTCCACCTGATGTCGATCGTCGGTGTTAAAAACCGGCTTTTGATCTTCATCAACTGGCTGTGGAAGTATTTCACTTTCGATCAATCGCTTCGACTCATTTTAAAAGCCTCGGGCGACAAAATGCAACACGATCAAAAGCCTTCGGGCGAAACCGGAAGGTCAATATAAAAGACCGTGCCTTGCTTTTCGGTACTTGTAAACCCCACGGTTCCCTGCAAGTACCTTTCGCCCAACAACTTCATGCTATAAGTGCCCACGCCCCGGTTCTGCCCTTTGGTAGAATAGGAGCGTTGAAAAATTTGCATCTGAACATCGCGCTCCATATAGGTATTGTTGAAAACACTAAACCGTACATAATCGCCGTAATCCTTCGCCTTCAAAACAATACGGTGCCCGCTGGGAATGGCTTCCATCGCATTTTTTATCATATTGACCAACACCCGCGTGAGCAGGGTTCTGTCAGTGATAATTTCCTTGTCCACCGCTTCATTGACCACTTCTGTTTGCTTTTCCTGAGCCACCACATGAAAACGAACCTGATCAGTCAGCTTACTCAGTAGCTGGTCAATTTTCAACGGGACAAAATGAGGTTGCAACTCTCCGAGTTCCGCTTTCATCATTTGCTGCTGGCCTTGAATCTCGTCTATAATCTGCTGGGTCAGCGAGCTGGCAATTTCCAGAAACTTGGCCCTTTTATCGTCCGAAAGCTCTGGCAGTAACTCCAAAATGCCACTTAGCCCTCCGGCAATATTCAACACATCGTGAAAGAAGATCCGTTCCAACAAGGCTTTTCGTTTGCGTTCAGTAATGTCTTCAATCGATACAATCAAGTATTTCTTTTCGAACAAAATTGGTGTAGCGGTGACCTGTAAATCCAGCTGCAAGGTTTCATTGTCTTTCTGCGAGGTAATTCTGCACTCACGAACAACTTTTTCTGATCGTTTCCATGCCTGGTCGAAAGCAGTTTTTGCGCCACAGTATTCACATTTCTCAGTGGTGCCGCATCCGCCTGTTTCACTTTTTGCGTTGACACAGTTGAAAATATCGCCAGGACGAACGCCCAGCACATGTTCTTCCAGGTCGATGTTGTATTTTTCCAACATGGCATCGTTTGAAAACACCACTTCATTTCGATCATTCAGAATACAGATCACTGAAGAAAGAGAGGAAAGTATATCTTTGATGTACTGTATACCTGCAATCTCAACTTTACTTTTGAGTATCTCTTCAAAAGGTTCCCGAACGACGCGATTATTGTTCTTCATAATTCTTTTCGCAAACTGAGGCACAAGATACAAAATTCCTTCATTTTGCGATAAAAAGAATTGACAACAGAACAAAGTGCAAATGAAATCGCAATTCCTCTGACGTAATAAAAGAAAAACAACCGATTTAAGAACAAGCTAATGCATTGACATTCAAGCAAAGAAAAGCGACAACTGTTATTTTTTAGTTGCATGAAAATCTGTAAATTAAGCTTTCGTAAATGCTCAATTATGACGATTCTTTTTCTATGTTCCGGTGCAGGTTCCTGCAAAAGTTTGATGGCGAAAACCATGCTGGAGTCGGTGGATGCAACCCATCGGGTTCTTTCGGCTGGCATTAGCCCGACAAACGAGCTGGATCCATTGGCCATTCAGGTGATGCAAGAAATTGGCCTCGTGATGAATCCGGCCAGCCTTCAATCTGTTTCAGACTTGAAAGATGAACCAATCGACTACCTGATTACCTTAGGCGAAAGCACAAAGGAAGAGTTTCGCGATCTTCCCCTTGCTTATAAAAACAAACTGCACCTCAGTTTTGGCAAGCTCGTTAAATCAATCGGCCGATATGGAAGTCAACTGGATGCCTACCGGCATTTGCGTGACGAGATTAAAACAGAGCTCGATTATTTTTATTACCGCATTTTGAAAGAAAAAGCTGCCAATTAGCAGCTTCTTCAATCAATCTTATCGCCAAAATTATTTCATGGTTGATTCCACTTCTTCCGGCGTAATCGGAATTCGTTCGCCAATTAATTCACAAGCTGTTTCTGTAATCAGCAAATCGTCTTCCAGGCGAATTCCGCCAAAAGTACGATAGGCTTCCAACCGGTCGAAATTGATAAACTCGTGGTTTGTCTTTTCCGATTTCCATTGGTCAATCAATGCCGGAATGAAATAAATGCCCGGTTCGTTGGTGATCACAAAACCTGGCTGCAATTTTCGCCCAAGGCGTAGGGCAGCGGTTCCGAATTGACTAACAGGCCGGATCTCTTCATCATAGCCAACATAAATTTGCCCAAGATCTTCCATGTCATGCACATCCAGCCCCATCATGTGGCCAAGCCCGTGGGGCATAAACAAGGCGTGCGCACCAGCTTGTACGGCCTCATCCACATCGCCTTTCATCAAGCCCAAGGCTTTCATCCCCGACGCGATTACTTTGGCCGCTTCGAGGTGAATGGACAGGTAACTCGCCCCCGGTTTGGCCAATTCCGTAGCCAGATTATTCGCCTGTAAAACAATTTCATAAATCTCTCTCTGTTGTTGACTAAACTGCCCCCCAACGGGTGAAGTGCGTGTAAAATCGGAAGCATAGTGCATGCTGGTTTGCGCACCCGCGTCAACCAACAACAACCGGCCTTTTTCGAGCACGTTGGAATGATCGTGATTATGCAAGGTTTCGCCGTTTTGTGACAGAATAATTGGGAAAGACGGCGGATTTCCGTTGGCCAGAGAAATACCTTCAATGGTTCCGGCAATTTTCTGCTCCCAGGTACCGGGCATCGCCATTTTCATGGCTGCCACATGCATTTGATAGCCGGCGGCAGCTGCTTTCTGCAACTCTTCAATTTCACCGGCATCTTTTACGGAACGCAAGCTGACGATCGCCTGAATCAGTTCTAAAGACGCCGCAGCCTTCTGGTGAGAAGGAGCAATGCCGGTAAGTTCGAGCAAGACCAATTGGTTGTCGGCCCGATAGGGTGGCGTAAAATGAATCTTCCGACCACGCTTAACCGCTTCACCCACCTGGCTGAACAACTTCTGATAAGCCAGGGCTTTCTTTATTCCCACCCGGGCCGCTTTCGTCTGCATGCTCTCCTGAGGCCCCATCCAAATAATATCGTCCATGGAGAAATCATCGCCAAAAAGCATCTCTTCACCTGAATCGACATCAATCAGGCCAGCAAGATTCTGAAAATCAAGTCCAAAGAAGTATAAAAAATTACTATCCTGCCTGAAATGATAGGTGTTATCCTTGTAATTCATTGGTGAGTCAGAGTTTCCCAAAATCAGGATCAGTCCTCCACTTACCTGATCTCGTAACTGACGACGTCTTTCAATATAAATCTCTCGATTAAACATGAGTCTGGTATTTTCAAATTAAACAAACGAATTCGAAAGGTAGTTACAATTGTGCTTACGACTTATGATATTTGGCAAGGCGATGATAAATTACAAAAAAAAGCCGAGCTTTTTCCTACTCACAAACATATAACTGATTTACTATGAATTCGTAAAACTGGATAAACCACAAAATCAAAAATCATGGAAAACTCCTTACTTAATTATATGAATAAGCGCTTCGGCGAAATTTCACCAGCACGCCGCCCCGAATCCCATGTTGCAGGCCCGGTCATCACCATTTCGAGACAAGTGGGCTGCGGAGGCGTAAAAGTTGCACGCAATCTTGCTGAAGCTTTAAATGAATTTGTTGTTTGCAAAAAATGGCAAGTCATCAGCAAGGAGGTTTTGCACGAAAGCGCTCGCCAACTGGAACTCGACCCCCGCAAAGTTAACCGGCTGTTTACCCAGGCCGATCATTCCACCTTCGATGAAATTCTGGAAGCATTTAATGCGAAAATGTACAAAAGTGATCGAATGATTTTGAAAACAGTGAAAGAAGTCATTAAAGGATTTGCGGTGGATGGATGTTGCATCATTGTGGGCCGTGCCGGACACATCATTGCCAGAGACATTGAACATTCGCTGCATATCCGGCTGGAAGCACCACTGGATTGGCGCGTTGAGAAAATTGCCTCGCGAAACAATATTTCCACCGATGAAGCTCTCCGATTCATCACGGAAACAGAAAAAAAACGGGAAACTTTCCGTAAACATTACGTCAACAAAAAGCATCCCGAAGAAATGTTTGACCTGGTCATCAATGTGTCCCGGTTCAAATCTGAAAATATTGTAAAACTCATTAAATCAGCTATTGAGCTAAAGGGAATCACCGAAAGCCTGCGATCAAATGTTTCGTACTTTTAGCCTGTAATTTGTGCTGGCAAACCTTTGACTTGAACCGGTTTCTGTCCATCCGGTTTTGGCATAAACATATCCTTATAGGTTAATCCAAGTTTTTCAGCCATTTCAAGTGAATAATCCAATCGTCCAAAATCCGGCGTAATATTATTGGTTCCAAAGCTGAACTTGACACCCGCTTCTTTAGCTCGCCGTAAAATTTTCTCCGAAGGCAACTTCAGGCGGGAGTTGATTTCCAAAGCGACATCGTTTTCAGCCAACACCCGCACGAAACGCTCAATGCGCTCATCGGTCCATAATTCATCATACTGATCGGCAAGCACTTCGGGCAAATAAGTCGGATTTACATGGATATCAATCGGTTCCTGCGAAACGATGGCTTCAATACGGCTGACCAGTTGCTCCATAAAATCTTGCTCGTCATCCACAAAAACCTCTTCGGGAATCCACAGGCGCATTCGGCGTCCCTTATCGTCTGTCCAGGTCATGGCATCTGTAAAAACGTAATCAAACTCGGTAATGGCTTCGGGCGAAAACAAGGTGATCCACTCGCGTCCTTCGGCTTGCATGCCCCGAAAGATCGGCTGACCTTTCACCGTGTCCATATACGCATAAAGCGATTCGTCGTCTGTAACCGGAAATTTCAATCCGCAGTTGGGTGCTATACCGTAGTTGA
>NZ_LGIA01000183.1 GCF_001270965.1 Sunxiuqinia dokdonensis
GGTTACTGTTTTGATGACCTGGGATTAGAACAAACCCCCAAGCATTTCGGGAACGAGTGTAACGTGATGGCAGAAATCCTGCTGGCCCGTTACGACCTGTTTGTATCCAAACGCATGTTGACCCATCTGACGACCAATCTTTCCGCCTCAGAGCTGGAAACGATTTACGGCAACCGGATCCGCTCCCGGATGCGGGAAATGTTTAACCTGGTGGCTTTTGATAAGGATGCTAAAGATAAACGCAGGTGACAAGATTTGTAGGTCACCCTGCGGCATGTTCGCTCCGTTTGCTCCGCACTGTGCTCACAAGCCTCGGTTAAAAAGAAAGATGCCCGTGCCGGTTCAATTGGCCGGAGCCAGTCCGAAGGCCTGACGATCCGGCATTTCACCTTGACGGGCAACTTTCCGTTTTGATCAGGTTTTTATTTGTGATTTTTTAGCTTGCTGATCCTGTTTTTAAAGGTTCTTTCCTGTGCCCCGGCACCATCGCTCAGCCTCACGAAACCGCTTCCTTTATTCGCCTGGCTGCGCCTGCGAACCCAGTCGCTTTTTCGCTCAGCTTCGCTCCGAAGCCGGGCTGCACCGCACGGCAAGAGTCGCTCCGTATGTTCCGCTTCGCTCCACGCCCGGGCGACACTTGCTTTTGCCCGCCCACTTCAAAAAATTGTTCTTTGAGGTAAAAGTTTTTGAGCGGCATCCAAAAATCAAGCAAAACAACCCGTTTCAAAGGGGGTTCTGCCTATCTGTCGAATTCCTAATTGGGCCCTAAAAAGAACCCAAAATTAAGTCCCTTGATGATATGTTCGATCGCCACTTCGCGCGAGTACACCTTGTGCTCTATGGCTTCGATGCGGATGGGAGTTGAGCCGTTTTCTGCCATTAAGTTGATGAATTCGGCCATACGTTCGGCAGTCTCTTTGTCTTCGAAAAACAAATCTGATTTTTTCTCGCCCCAATGTACGGCGAGCTGATACACCTGTGACATAAAATACGATTTATATGGTTCTTAAACTTTGTTTTTCCCTGTGATCGGTGCCTTGCCCATCCGTTTCTAAAATACCATTTTCAGTTTAGTTTTAAATCCTGCTCTTTCGGATTTGTGCCGAATTGCTACAAGGTGGCTGGATTGCTTTGCAACGAGGTGGAGCAGCAGCCAAGGTGTTTTGGATATTCACCTGTAGAATGGGTGGGTTTAATACTAAGGCCTAAAAACGTCCGCGATTCGGTGTTTTATATGCGTTATACCATAAATTATTTACTAATCTATTTGAACTGCTATTCTCTTTCCTAACAAGTGA
>NZ_LGIA01000184.1 GCF_001270965.1 Sunxiuqinia dokdonensis
AAGACACCCTGAACTGGGAATTTGTATCGATGGAAGATCCGGTGCTGGTGCAAAAGGGCTACGAGCCGCCCATTCACAACTTCTTTATTGAAACGCCCGAAGGTGAGGATATCAAGGACTTTTTTCTGTACGATGAGAGTTACACCTTCTTCTACATCGCCTATAATCTGGAGAAAGCGGATATATCCAAGATGGCCGCAATTAACGAACTGGCTCGCTATGCCGAAGAAAAAGGCATGAACTTCATCGGGCTGACCTCGTCGATGTTTGATGAGATTGACGAGTTCCGCGCGGAGCATGACATTCCTTTCGAGCTGTTCAATGCCGATGAAATCACGCTGAAAACCATGATCCGCTCCAACCCGGGACTGATGCTGATTAAAAACGGAACAATTCTGGAAAAGTGGCACTACAATGACATTCCGGACCTGGAGGAATTTGAAATGCAGTTGGCGTACTTCAAGCAGTTGGGAAAGTAGCCGCGGCCAACTGTCCCTGCTTGAACCGGCAAATCTGAATGTCTATCGGGATGAGGTTTTTCGCCCGGGATCAGCCCCTGTTGATTGCACGGCTTTGGGGCTTCCGATCATTGTCGTGTCAATTCGGATAGTCGCGGGCCCACCCGGATTGATCAGCATTCCTTTCGATTGCCATGCTGCAAGCCTGCGGGAGGCAAGCCAACGAATTTGTTGCCTTGCCGCACGCCTGCGGGAAGCCAGCCACAAAAATTTCTGCTTTGTCGCACGGCTGCGGCAGGCCAGCCACAACATTTTTTGCATGTTACACGGCTGCGGCAGGCCATCAAAAAAAATTTCTTCCGTGTTGCAGCGCTGCGGCAGGCCAGCCATAACATTTTTTGCATGCTGCACGGCTGCAGGAAGCCAGCCACAAAAATTTCTGTCTTGCCGCACGGCTGCGGGAAGCTTTCAAATCAGATCGTTATGGGTGTTAGACTATTGCGATGAGGCGATAACCCGCTTTTCATAAGGCTTGCGGACGAAAGCCCTCAAGGGTCAGCTACTCCGCCAGTTGATCGGATGAGCTTGAAGTCATTCGATCAATAAATCAAGCTAACCTATGATCGCTATTTCAAATAATATTTTTAATTTCAAAAGCCTTTTGAGGCGGTTCTTTGGAAAAAGAGAAAGCCTTTGGTATGTTCAAAATGAATAAGCGGTCAAGCGGTTATCGCTTCGCTCAAACGTAGGTGAAGCGGAGGTTTGGGCTAAAGCCCAGCTTACGTTGCTACAATGGCCCGACCCTGAAGGGCCGGGTTACTGATTGGTGCGGCACTCGTAGTCAGTGGTAGAAAGATGATGAGTACCATCACTAACCCCCGGATTTATCCGGGGGAGACGAGACAGTGCACGAAGAGGTTTGGGCTAAAGCCCAGCTTACGTTGCTACAATGGCCCGACCCTAAAGGGCCGGGTTACTGATTGGTGCGATACGCGCAGTCAGTGGAAGAAAGATGATGAGTACCATCACTAACCCCCGGATTTATTCGGGGGAGACGAGACAGTGCACGAAGAGGTTTGGGCTAAAGCCCAGCTTACGTTGCTACAATGGCCCGACCCTGAAGGGCCGGGTTACTGATTGGTGCGGCACTCGTAGTCAGTGGAAGAAAGATGATGAGTATCATCACTAACCCCCGGATTTATCCGGGGGAGCTGAGACAGCCTGCAACAACAGGGCTTTAGCCCAAAAATCTGATTCAGGCAACCCCCGATCTACCAGTCGGTTCGTTTAATCCAGTCGACCACAAACTTGGCGTTTTCGTAGGGAATGTCGGGCAGGAACCCGTGGCCCAGATTGAAGATCCACTTGCTGTTCTTGTGGAAAAAGGTCTTGAATTTCTCCAGCTCTTTCTCAATTTCTTCCTGGCTGGCGTACAAATGCCGTGGATCGAGGTTGCCCTGCAAGCCCACTTCGGCATGAACGATTTCGCGCGCATCTTCAATGGGCATTTGCCAGTCGATGCTCACAAAATCAGCCACATCGGGCGTCACGTATTTCAATCCGGTGCCAATTCCTTTGGGGAAAAAGATAAAGGGCGTGCCGGTTTCGCGAACGGCCTGGCTAATCTGTTTCACGGCAGGCATGAATAATTCATTGTACAGCTCAACCGGAATGAGGTTGGCATGCGTTTCGAACAACTGGAAGGCATCGATGCCGTGTTCAATCTGCTTTTTGGCGTAAACGACCGACAAGTCGGCAATGGCATCAATTACCCGTTTGGCCTCTTTTTTATGCTGAAACAAAAACTTAATGGCATCCGGGAAGTTGGGGTTGGAACTAATTCCCTGCAACATGTAGCACATGGTGGTCAGCGGCGCTCCGCAGAAACCAATCAGCGGGATGTTCGCGGGCCGTTGGCGGATAATTTCGTCGATGGCCCCGTAAATGTAGTCGAGCTTGGCCGGATCGGGGTTCAAATGGTCGGCCGGATTGGCCAGCCCTTTCAGCGGCTTGTTGAACACCGGCCCGTGATCGGTAAATTCCAGCTCCATGCCCATGGCGTTGGGTATGACCAAAATGTCAGAGAACAAAATGGCGGCATCAACGCCCAAATCGTGTATCGGCATCAGGGTCACTTCGGCAGCCAGTTTGGCATCATCCATCAATTCACGAAAGGTATATTTTTCTTTCAACTGATTGTAGTTGGGCAACACGCGCCCGGCCTGGCGCATAAACCAAACCGGTGGTCGCTCGGTTTGCTTTCCCTGAAGTGTATCTAAAAATATGGATTGCATCATCTTTGTGGTCATTTATCGTCATTCATTGTCATTTGTTGTCATTCATTGCTGGATTCCTGATCTATTTGGTATCTAATATCCGGCATCTAATATCAAGTATCCAGCATCCAGCGTCGATTATCCAGTTACACGCTTTTTAACGCTTGCTCGTTGGCTGCAATAATTCGGGCGATGTCTTCATCCGTGTGTGCATCTGAAATGAAGAGGCACTCGAACTGCGATGGCGCCAGGTAAATGCCACTTTCCAACGATTTCTTGAAATAGCTGGCGTATCGGGCTGTATTCGAAGTCATCGCATCCTCAAAACTTTTCACCGACTCGTTGTCGGTAAAGAACAAGGTCATCATGGAGCCAATCCGGTTGATCACACCGGCAACGCCCGTTCGGTGCAGGTTGGCTTTGATTCCTGCTTCGAGCATAGCCGCTTTTCGCTCCAGCTCATCGTAAATCGATGGGCTGTTTTTCAGCGTGCTGAGCATGACGCTTCCGGCAGCCATGGCCAGTGGGTTTCCCGACAATGTTCCGGCTTGGTAAACCGGGCCATCAGGTGCCAGCTTGTCCATGATTTCGGCACGGCCGCCGTACGCACCAACAGGCAGTCCGCCGCCAATAATTTTTCCAAGCGTGGTCAGATCGGGTTCTACGCCAAAACGTTGCTGGGCACCGCCCGCTGCCAAACGAAAGCCGGTAATGACTTCATCAAAGATGAGCAGGGCACCGTACTTCTCCGTGATTTGTTTCAAGCCTTTCAGAAAACCTTCTTCGGGTAGCACCACGCCCATGTTTCCGGCAACAGGCTCCAGTATGATGGCGGCAATGTTGTCGCCATGTTTCTGAAACAGCTCTTGCACTGACTCCAGATTATTGTAGTCGGCCGTCAGGGTATCTTTTGCTGAAGCTTTGGTTACGCCGGGGCTGTCGGGCAATCCCAGGGTAATGGCTCCTGAACCGGCTTTAATCAAAAAGCTGTCGGCGTGGCCGTGGTAGCAGCCTGCAAACTTCACCACCAAATCGCGGCCCGTGAAACCGCGAGCCAGGCGCAGCGCACTCATCGTGGCTTCCGTTCCCGAGTTCACCATCCGCACTTTTTTTACCGAAGGCACCATGCTGGTGATCAGTTCCGCCATTTCATTTTCGATGAGGGTAGGGGCACCGTAGCTGGTTCCCCGTTCGGCGGCTTGCTGAACGGCCTGTACAATTTCTTCGCGGGCGTGTCCCAAAATCATCGGCCCCCACGAGGCGACAAAGTCCAGGTATTCGTTGCCATCAATGTCCCAAATTTTAGCGCCTTTGGCTTTGGCGACAAAGACCGGATCGGCCTGCACGCTTTTAAAGGCACGCACCGGCGAGTTCACACCTCCGGGGATGAGTTGTTTTGCTTTTTGAAATGCTTGTATGCTTTTATTCAGTTCCATCTTTTTAGTTTCGAGTTTCAAGTTCCGAGTTTCGAGTTCCGAGTTTCAAGTTTCGAGTTTCGGGTTTCAGGGTTTCGGGTATCAAGTATCTAGCATCCAATATCAAGTATCTGGCATCTAGTATCCAGTATCCCGCATCCCGCATCTAGACCCGATTTCCTTTTTCGAGTTCGCTTAATACAAATTCTTTGGCGTGGTAGGTAATGATCACATCGGCTCCGGCGCGTTTCAGCGAAGTCAGGATTTCCTTGATCAGTCTTTGCTCGTCAATCCAGCCGTTGGCCGCTGCTGCTTTCACCATCGAAAATTCACCGCTCACGTTGTAGGCGACCACAGGAACATTGTAGGTCATTTTCACGCGGCTAATGATGTCCATGTAGCTCAACGCCGGTTTAACCATCACCATGTCGGCCCCTTCTTCCAGATCAGCCTCCACTTCACGCAAGGCTTCATCGGCATTGGCCGGATCCATTTGGTAGGTGCTGCGGTCGCCAAATTGCGGAGCACTTTCGGCGGCATCGCGGAAAGGTCCGTAAAAGCCGGACGCGTATTTGGCCGAGTAAGCCATGATGGGTGTGTTGGAAAATCCGTTGGCATCGAGCGCTTCGCGAATGGCAGCCACGCGGCCGTCCATCATGTCGCTGGGCGCAATGATGTCGGCGCCTGCCTTGGCCAGCGTTACCGACTGTGCAGCCAGTGTGACCAGGGTGCTGTCGTTGTCCACATCGCCATCCATAATGGTTCCGCAGTGACCGTGTTTGGTGTATTCGCAGTTGCACACATCAGCCACAATCATCACCTGGGGCAGTTCCGCTTTGATGGCACGAATGGCTTGCGGCACAATCGCGTCGTGCTGGCAGGCTACTTCGCCGGTTTCGTCTTTTTCAGCCGGAATACCAAACAGCAGGATTTTGTCGACCCCTGTTCTTGTTACGAGGTCCCTCACTTCTTCAACCAGCTTGTCAATTGACAGCTGAAAATTGCCGGGCATCGATTTGATCGGGTTGGCAATATTTTCGCCCGGAAGAACAAAATAAGGCATAATCAGGTCGTTGCGGTTGACCTCGGTTTCGCGCACCATATTTCGGATGGTGGCGGTTTTTCTTAGTCTTCTGAGTCGTGTGATTGGAAAGCTCATATTGGTCTTTTTTTAAATTTTTACTTTCGATTGATAACAGCGAATGGTTGCCTCGGCCAGGCCTTTGTAGCTGGGGTCGTTGGCCGTTGCCAAAGGTTCAGTCCCGTATTTTCTGATCTCGGCCGTGGTGGTTGTTCCAATGCTGATGAAACGCAATTGATCCGGCGTTGTTTTTAGCTTCTGGATCAGGCTTCGAACGGCCGACGGGCTGGTGACCAGCAAAGCGTCGTAGGCTCCCTGGTCAATGCTGTCAAGTATTTTGGAATCGATATCGGCAGCAGCATGGGTTTGGTAAACATTGACCCGGTCAACGGGTGCTTTTTTGCCCAGTTTTTGCTGAAGCGTATCGGGTGCCAGGTTACCCAAAATCACCAGCACTTTTTCATTGTTTTGAAGTTTGGGCATAAATTCATCCACAAAATCATGTGCCGATTTTCCGGAGCCGATAAAAGCTGGCTGTAAATTAAACTGCTCCAGCTTTTGGGCGGTTTGTTCGCCCAGCGCAGCTATTTTGCAGGGAACCTTCGGGTAACTGTCGGTGAAAGGTTGCACGGCATTTTTGCTGGTGAAAATCAGCCAGTCGTATTGGTCGATGTTTTTTTTGAGCTGAAAGGGAAGTGGCGAAATCTCAATGACAGGCATGGAAAGTACCTTGGCACCTTCGTTCGTGAGCATGGTAACCAGCTCGTCCTGCTCTTTTTCAGGATAGGTGCAAACGAAGGTTCTGCCTTTTAATATGTCATTTTTTTTTGTCACTGTTTTGTTTGATGCTGGATGCTAGATACTTGATGCTTGATGCTTGATGCTTGATCCAGGGATCTTGATGTTCAATATTTTTAATCGACAGCGCTTGGTCGGATACTGTCGAGGATTTCTTTGCCGCCGGCATCCAGAATCAGTTGGGCCAGCTCAATCGCTTTCTCTGACGCTTCATCAAGTGTTGTCTCAACCGATTTTTTGATGCGGATTTTTCCATCCAGGCTGGCCACCATGCCTGTCAACTTGATTCGGTCGCCATTCACTTCTGAAAAGCAACCTACCGGCACCTGGCAGCCGCCCTCCAACTCGCGCAGGAGCGAACGTTCGGCCAGCGTAGTTGCCCGGGTCGTCTCGTCGGTCACGGCATCCACCAGCAGTTGGGTGTAGTCGTCGTCTTCTCTGATTTCGATGGCTACCGCTCCCTGGCTCACGGCGGGCAGCATCACGTCAGTATCTAAAAATTCCGTGATCACTTCGTCGTAACCCAGTCGTAAAATGCCGGCACCAGCCATAATCAAGGCATCGCAATGCCCGTCGTTCATTTTTTTCAGGCGCGTTTCCACATTACCACGAATATCTACAATCTGCAAGTCTGGCTTGTAATGCAACAACTGCGCTTGTCTCCGCAGGCTGGAAGTAGCAATTTTATCGCTGGCTGTAAACTCCGAAAGTTTACGTCCATCTTTTGAGATAAAAACATCGCGGACATCAGCCCGTTTCAGCATGCCTCCAACAATCAGGTTTTCGGGTAGTTCGGTGGGCAGGTCCTTCAGGCTGTGCACGGCCAGATCAATCTTGTTGTCATATAAAGCCTGTTCAATTTCTTTCGTAAAAAGTCCTTTGTCACCGATTTTCGACAATGCCACGTCCAAAATTTTGTCGCCTTTTGTCTTGATGATTTTCAGTTCGAACTGGAGTGTGGGATGGGCTTTTTCCAGTTCGCTCTTTACGGTTTCGGCTTGCCAAAGGGCCAGCTTGCTGCCGCGTGTTCCTATTTTGATTGTTTTTTTAGTCATGGGAAGGGGAGAAGAGGTCGTTGATTACTTTAATGTATTCGGTTTTTCGGCCGTTATCGCTGATGTTTTTTAGGTTGCGAATCATGGATTTGACGAGCTTTTCAGCAATGTGCTTGCCGTACTTTTCCATGTTTTGGTATTCTTCTTCGTTATGAAATTTTTTGAAGAGGGCCAGTTCCGACTGGTTAATTTCATTCACCCCAAGCATAATGTTTTGAATGGCAGGTGAAAGGTTTTGGATGCTTAACCAATCGCCAAATTCATTGGTTTTTTTAGCGATGATCTTTTCAGCAGTAGCGACATAGGTTTTCTTTTTTTCCATGTTTTGCGCGACTACTTCTTCCAAATCATCAACATTATAAAGGGTAATATTTTCTTGTACCGCAATTCTGGGGTCGATATTGCGTGGTACGCCCAAGTCGATAAAGACGGTTTGCTTTTCGGTGTTCTCGGTGCCCAAAATTTCAGGGGTGATTAGCGGGGCTTTGCAGGAAATGGAGCTAACGACAATGTCGGCAGCACGAACGGCCGAGCTCAATTCGTTAAAATCGTGCGCTGTGCCGTAAAAACGTTGGGCAAGCTCTTCGGCTTTGGAGGTAGTGCGGTTCGTAACCACAATGTTTTGGCAGCCTTTTTTGTAAAGGTTTTTAATGACTAATTCGCCGGTTTCGCCAGCGCCAATCAGTAATATTTTTTTATCGGGAAGTTGTTCGAAAATGCTGCTGCACTTTTCTACGGCTGCGTAGCTCACGGAGAATGCGCCTGTACTCATCGCGGTTTTCGTGCGGACTTGCTTTCCCGTTTCCAGTGCTTTGTGAAACAACCGGGTGAGGATTTTGCCGGCCGAGCCAATTTCTTCGGCGTGGCTGATGGCTTCCTTGATTTGCGAAACAATTTGATATTCGCCCAGCATCATCGACTCCAAGCCGGATACAACCCGAAACAGATGATTAACAGCGTTTTTTGTTTCGTATTGGTAGAAATGAGATTCGAATCCGTCCTCTTCGTTGATGTGCTTTTTCAAGTAGTGAAAAAGGATATGAAAAGCTCCGGGAGAACAGCATTCTTCGGCGGTGAAATACAATTCGGTGCGGTTGCAGGTAGAAATGATGACGAGTTCACCAATATTCTTATTTTTCAAAATGGTTTGTGACAAATCGGTGTACTCTTCCTTGTTTAAAGCAAATTTTTCGCGAATATGTACGGGTGCCGATTTATGACTTAAGCCTACTACTCCAATCATGCGTGTTGAAAATAAATGAACGTTTGGTTATTGATTTCTTGAATGAATGTACTAAGAAACCAAAGCCGGTGGAGAGAGGCCACAGTAGGTGTGGTAATTTTCGAATGAATAGCTATGATGTACTAAACTAAAGATCGTTTTGCCAGGCGGAGAATAGGTTGTGAAGCTATCAAGTTGTTGTTTGTCAGCTTGATATTGTCTTTGATCTTTGTCGCTATTTTCATCAGTTTGGTGAAAATGACAACAGTTGTCCGTCTTTACTTCTTGTTTGTTGGGGTTTTGGTATTCGATTGTTTTTTCAGCGACCACTTCTTCTTCAGCACCAGCTTTCATGTTCACCCCCAATGTGAGGACAAACAAAGCACCCATCAATAAGAGGTAGGGCATGAAAGAACCGGCTAATCCAAGAAAAAACATAGCGATCGTTTAAATTTGCAGCAACAAAATTAATAATGTCTGTCGAAAATCAGGCATGATTGGGTTGATATTAATCAATTAATTGACATGTTTAAGAAATGCCATTTCGCCTATGCGTGCGAACAAACGGTTTCAAGCCTTGTTTCGACCCCGACAAATTTCAACTTACAAACAAAACAGCCTGAATTTAGTTTTCAGAATTTGTCTATTTCTGCGGAACTTTGTACCACTTGTTGATGGGAGTAGGGGGCGTGTAGCTTTCTAAATAATTAATTGCCTCCTCGCTGTTGTTGGCGACAAAGTAGAGCTCCCGGTACGAGGGCTTGGCGAAGTTTTCTTCGAAGGAACGTTCAAACTGTTGAAACAAATGGTTGTAAAAGCCATTGGTGTTGATAAAAACAATGGCTTTGCTGTGGTAATCGAGCTGTTTGAGGGTGATGACTTCGAGAATTTCTTCTAGCGTGCCGAAACCACCCGGCAAAGCGATGAATGCGTCGGACATTTCGCGCATGATGGATTTGCGCTCCATCATATCTTTTGAGATGATGAGTTCTTGTGCGTACTCGGAGGCCAGTTTGTGTCCGTTCAGTTTTTCAGGCAAGATGCCTATGGTTTGCCCGCCTGCTGCCACCACTTCTTTTAATACGGTTTCCATCAACCCCACATTGGCGCCGCCATTAACCAGCGTCATTTTTTGCTGTCCAATGAGGTGTGACAAATGAATGGCTTCGTCGATATAAGCCGGATCGATGGCATTGCTTGAGGAGGAGAAAACACAGACTTTCATACAATAATTATTGGTTAAAAGAAGAATGCCATCTTTGCAGACGGCATTCCGTTATTTTATTTTAGGCGTCAATATTGGCATACACCGCATGATCTTCGATAAACTGGCGGCGTGGCGGAACTTCGTCGCCCATGAGCATGCTGAAAATATGATCGGCATCAGCCGCATTTTCAATGGTCACTTGGCGAAGTGTGCGGCGTTCCGGATCCATGGTGGTTGACCACAGCTGTTCCGCGTTCATTTCACCCAAACCTTTGTAGCGCTGGGTGTGTACCTGCGATTCTTTTCCGTCTGCCCACTCGTTAATCAGTTGCAGACGTTGCTGGTCGTTCCAGGCATAGGCTTCGCGTTTACCTTTTTTGATTAAGTATAATGGTGGCGTCGCAATATAAAGATAACCCGCCTTAATCAGGTCATTCATGAACCGGAAGAAGAAAGTCATAATCAGCGTGGCAATGTGGCTTCCGTCCACATCGGCATCGGTCATGATGATGATTTTGTTGTAGCGAATTTTCGACATGTTCAGCGCTTTGGAGTCTTCTTCCGTTCCGATTGAAACGCCAAGAGCCGTAAAGATATTCCGGATTTCTTCGTTGTCGAATACTTTGTGTTGCATGGCTTTTTCAACGTTCAGAATTTTACCCCTTAAAGGCAAAATGGCCTGAAAGCGACGGTTTCGGCCTTGTTTAGCTGTTCCCCCTGCCGAGTCACCCTCAACCAGGTAGATTTCGCATTCAGCAGGATCTTTGTCTGAGCAGTCTGCCAATTTACCGGGCAGTCCACCGCCCGACATCACATTTTTGCGCTGCACCAGTTCACGGGCTTTGCGTGCAGCATGACGTGCCGTCGCGGCCAAAATTACTTTGTTGACAATGGCTTTCGCCGCTTTCGGATTCTCTTCGAGGTAGTAAGAAAGCATTTCGCTCACGGCCTGGTCAACCGGAAGGCTGACTTCGGAGTTTCCTAATTTTGTTTTTGTTTGGCCTTCAAACTGGGGTTCCTGTACTTTTACTGAAACAACGGCGGTCAAGCCTTCGCGGAAGTCATCACCACTAATATCGAACTTCAGTTTCGAAAGCATGCCAGATGTCTCGGCGTAACCTTTCAGCGTTCTGGTCAGTCCGCGCCGGAAACCAGTCAGGTGGCTACCGCCCTCGATGGTGTTGATGTTGTTGACGTAAGAGTGGATATTCTCCGAGAATGAAGTGTTGTAATGCAAGGCGATTTCAACGGGGATTCCGGCTTTTTCTGATGAAATATGAATGGTTTCGTCAATCAGTTTTTCGCGGGCACTGTCCAGAAATTCAACAAACTCCTTCAATCCTTCTTCAGAGAAATAATCGTCTCTCTTGAAGTTTCCCAGCTCGTCCGTCTCACGTTTATCTATCAAAACCAGCCTGATTCCGGCATTCAGGAAAGCCAGTTCCCGCAATCGGGCCGACAGGATCTCATATTTATAAGTTGTGGTCAGAAAAATAGTGTCATCGGGTTTGAAGGTCACGATGGTTCCTGATTTTTCTGTTTCGCCAACCTGTTTCACTTCATACTGGGGAACGCCTTTACGGTATTCCTGCATCCAGATTTTTCCGTCGCGGTGAATTTCAGCGGTCAATACGGTTGATAATGCATTGACACAGGAAACACCTACGCCGTGCAAACCACCGGAAACTTTGTAACTGTCTTTGTCAAATTTACCGCCCGCATGCAGCACAGTCATGACTACTTCCAGGGCCGATTTGTTTTCTTTGGTCATTTTTTCGGTAGGAATACCGCGACCATCGTCGGTTACCGTAATTGAATTATCTTCATTAATGATGACTTCAATATTGTTGCAATAGCCTGCCAACGCTTCATCAATTGAGTTATCGATGACCTCGTAGACCAGGTGGTGAAGTCCTTTTTCATTTACATCGCCAATGTACATGGCCGGACGCTTGCGTACGGCTTCCAAACCTTCCAGTACCTGAATACTGTCTGCAGAATAATTTCCGTTTCCTTTACCGTTATTCTGCTTATTTTCTATTTCACTCATCTATTCTATGTTTGGTTTATTCAAAATTGATTCTATTTATCGCAGCAAATGATAAACGCTCCATTCGCGTTCGATTCCGTATTCCAACGCTAAAATGCCATTTTTATTTTGGGCTGATATGAGAAAAGAGTCTAATTTTCAGTTGATTAAATATCATTCTGCGCTTTAAGTTCGTAACGAACAAATATAGCAAAAATATGCACAAAAGCGGCCTGATTTCCTGACGGAAAAGGCGAAAGTTTTCAACAAATTATTAAGTTGTAAGCGACTGTCATTTAGACGGTTGTATTTGCGTTCAGGGCCAGATGAAATTTTAATTCGTTTTTTGCTGATTTTCTGTTTTTTTAAAAAGAAAGGCTTGCACCAACCAATACATTAAAACCCTGTTGCGCATATCCCAGCCAGTTTTCGTATTTCTGGAAGGCGAAGTTGTTCATCCTTCCAAAGAAACTCAATTGCGGACTGTATTGATATTCTACGCCAAAGTTAAAATCGACATAGGAGGAGAGCGTGTAGTTCATTTTGTCAAGCTGAACAGGGCCTGCGATGTTGGCTAAAGGATCGAATACCGCACGTTGTGCATAGGCTTGCCGTTTACTCACAAAGAAGATGTCGGCATTAAATTTCACGGGCCCTTCCGGGTTCAGAATGGTTGAAATTCGCCATTCGAAGTCGGGTTTGTGCCAGGCTTGCTCCAGCGAATCCAGTGAGTAGCTGAAGTGTTTTCCCTGGACGTGGAAATTGAGAAAGTCGGAAGCCGTGTAATACAACTCAAGTTCGAGTGTTAATTGTTTCAAATCGTCGTAAAAAATATCAAAGGTGTTGGATCTATTAAGTTGATACGTTGTTTCTGATGTCGCAAGTACCTCGGTTTCTTTTAAAATGTAGAAGTGTTCGTCTTTGATGCTGGCGTAATCGACCTGTGCACGGTAATTGAATCGCGGAGCAAATTTTCCCTTGATACCGCCGGATAAAATGTACTGATGTTCCGTGTTTCGGATGTCCTGGGTCGGAGTCACAAAACGGTTTTCGGCGGCAATGGCCGAATAGTGGTTTTGCTGCAAACGGCCGTCTGCTCCGGCAAACAAGGTCATCATGTTTTCAACCGGTGACCATTCGGCTTTGATATTTGGCGTTATCAAAAGCCGGGCATCATCATCGTCGTCAAGCAAGGCGAAGGTGTGAATGCCGGCCTGCAACTTGGCGATATCGCCCTGAAGAAGGATTGCCGGGCTGAGGTTGATCAGAACCTGTTGCTTGTTGCCAGCCGAAGAGGTGATTTCCTTGATGATGCCATCGGTTTTCAGGTAGCTCACCGAAGCGGTCAGTAATCCTTCAAACGTATTGTAATCTTTTTTGAATCCGGTTCCCAGCTTGATCAGGTTTTCAGTCTGGTCTGTTTTGGTTCCGAAGTGATGGAAGTACAAATTCAAATCGTAGTTTAAATCAGCACGCGTGTCTTCCTCATTGTTCAGGTTGAATTGAAGGCCACCTTTTGCGAAAGCTTGTTGCTCATTCCAGTAGGGAAACAGGGCTTCTTTTTCCTCGTTGGAAAGCTCGTCTCCAGCATAACCATAATAGCGATGCGCCTGGCGGTCGAAAAAGAGTTTGGTACTGAGGGCTGATCTTCTGAAAAAATGTTTGGTAAACAACTCTGCGACATTTTCACTGCGGGGAGCATCTACTTTGTCGTCGTTCATCAATTTCACTGATCCGTGCGACGACAGGTGTTTGAAATGCAATCCAAAAATGGAATTTCTCCCGGCTTCGGTGTTGAAGAAAAACTCTCCATAGGGGGTTTTGTAATTGCCAAAGCCCGCTTTTAGCAGCCCTTTTCCCAATTCTGCCTTGGGTTCACCCACCATTTGCGCGGCTTGTACCGGGGCCACTTCAAAAGTGCTAAATACGGGCTGTGTGCTAATTTTATATTCAAATACAGGTTTTTCGCCTTTTTCATCCTGAATTTTTGGGATGTCGTTGATTTTAAACACATCCGAAACACTGGGCTCGTAGGCTTTCACCACTTCAACTTCCTGTTTCAGGTTGGTGCTGTCCTGCTGTGCCGAGGCGTTGACGGCGGTAAGCATGACAAGGAGAAATACAGGCATATAGTTAAGAAATGACTTGCTCATGTTGCTTGATTTTACTGTTCGTTAATGTCGATTTGCATTGGACGCTTTCCTTCTTGTTCTTCCTGCTCATCCAAACTTTCGAGGTGTTGCAGCTTGGCCTGGCCAGTCTCAATGATCCCGTCGTCGGTTTCCGGGTAATTTTCAACAATGCTTTTCAGGGTGTGCCTGGCTTGAAAACGATCTCCCTGGCTTAGGTAAATGTCTGACAGCAGGATGAAACTTCTGGCGAGCCAATATTGGTGTGGGGTGTTTTTCGAAATGAAATCCATCACCTGCTCTTCGGCGGCTGCCAATTGGTTTTGTGTGTATAGAATTTCAGTAAGCAGATATTTGGCTTCGGCTCCTTCTTCCGATCGGGTGTCTTCAGCCAGGTTGCCCAGTATTGGTAGCGCTGCGTCCAGTTGCTTGGTTTGATAATATGATTTTGCCAGCTTGTAATTGGCTTCGCGTTTGAGAACGTCGGTCAGCTTTTCGGAGCTCAGCAATGTTTTTGCGGCATCAATGCACGCCTGGTAGTTGCCGAGGTTATAATGGCTGCGCATTTTTCCGGCCCTTGCTTTCAGCAGGTTCCACTGGGTATTCGAAATATTTTCAAGCCGTTCGTAATAGCTTAAAGCTTGTTCGTAGTTCGCTGCGTTAAACTGCAATTCCGAAGCTTTTTCCAAAGCTGGCTCGGTGAAAATATTCTCGCCTTTGGCAAGCACCCACTCATAATCTTGCAAAGCCAGGGCGTATTCCTTGTCGGTGTACCGTTGTTCGGCCAGATAAAAATGTGCATTCAGGCTGAAACTTCCATTGGGGTATTGCCGGAGGTAGCGTTCCAGTTGTGATTTGGCTTGCTCGTCGCGGGCCATGTAGGATTTCTCGGCTGCAAGGTAGGTCAGCGAATCCTGCTCAGAAACCGACACCTGGACGCCGGAACCCAGTCGCTCAGCATAGGCGAAGTAGGCGTCAACATTGTTGAGTTCGATGTAGTTATTTTTGATGCCCAGCAGGGCCGACTGTGCTTCCTGACTGTTTGGATATTCTTCCACAACTTGCTTGTAGGCGTCGAGCGATTGGTTAAACTGCGACTGGTTATAGAGCACCAAGCCCAATTGCAAAATGGCTTTTGGGCGGTAGCTGCTTTGCTGAAAGTCGTTGATGATATCGCGGTAATAACCTTCGGCGGTTTTGGCTTGCCCTGTTCTTTCATACGAGCGGCCCAGTTCGTAAAGGGCATCATCCATCAGGCCTGAGTTGGGGAATGTTTGAACCAGCGTGCGGAGATTGCTAATTTTTTGATCCTGGTCGCGCTGAAGACCCAGGCAGATTGCCTTCTGGAAAAGTGCGTAATCGGCATCGTATTGTTTGAGCCAGAAAGCCTTATCGTAGTTTTTGATGGCGTTGCGAAAATCGCGGTTCACAAAAAAAGAATCGCCCAAACGATTGAATGCATCGGCTACTTTTTGATCCTGATTGTCTTGATTGTTATCCAGATACTTTTGGAATGACTGACCGGCCGCGGTGTAATCTTTCAGCTTAAAATAAGCATAGCCGAGGTTGTAATGTGCGGTTCTAAATTCGGGGCGGGCATTGGCTCCGGGCGTCCTGAGAAACTGATTGAAGCCACTTACCGCCTGCTGATATCTGCCAAGCCGGTAGTTGGCCTCGGCTTTCCAAAACAAGGCCCCGGCTTTAAATTCACCGCTATGTTCGCCGTTGGCAAGCGACTGATCAAACAGGCCGATGGCGGATTCGTAATACAAGTTGTTGAATAGCTCCAGCCCGCGGTAAAAAGTAACCCGCTGGTATGCTTTTCTAATGGAACTGTTTTTTACCTGAATCTTTTCGATCGACTCAATGGCTTCTTTGTAGTTGCTCGTTCCCATGTAAACGTTCACCAGGTAATCGTAAGCGGCATCGTTCCGCTCCGAGTTTGGATAAAGCGCAATATACTTGTCGAATGCCTTGATTGTTTCGTTGAAGGGCGAGTAGGAAAGCTCGTAAGTAATTTTGGCGTAGTTGAACAGGGCATCTTCTTTTATTTCCGCGTTGAAATCCAGCTCCGACGCCGACTCGAAAGCCACGCGGGCTTTGTCTTTTTGTTCGGTTTTAATATAGCTGTCGGCTAAATGATAGTAGGCATTTTGTGCCAGCTCGTCTTTTCCGCGCGCAGCCGTTTCGAGTGGCGCAATCGCTTTGTTGTATTGTCCGGTGGCATGGTATGCGTAGCCCAGTATGTAGTTTTCTTCGGGCACCCGGCTGTTGGTGAAATCAATGTAGGCTTCCATGTAGGGAATGGCCTTGGAAAAGTCTTTCAAATAGAAGTAGCTGCTGCCAATAATTTTTGCCAGTTCGGGCTTTTTGTCTTCCGAAACTTCATCCAGCAAAGGAATCGTAAATTCAATCACCTGGTCATACTGGCCTCGTTTGTAATAAATTTGGCTCATGTAGAAAGGAATCACCTCTGCAAAAGCCGGGTTGTTCTTCAGTTTGTCAAACTCAGACAAGGCAGCATCGTAGTCTTCTTTTAAATAGTGAATGTGTGCCCAGTAGTATTTGGCCGGGCCGGCATACAGGTTGTTGGTATCTTTTATTTTTTCAAATTCGACTTCGGCCAATTGGTATTTTTCGGTTTGAAAATAGGCGTAGCCTTTCTGGTAATGCACTTTTATTTGTTCCTGCTTGTCCAGGCTTGATGACTTTAGTTTTTGATACGATCGGAGCATTTGAGCGTATTTGCCACCGTTGAATTGGGAACTGCCCAGCTCGAACCAGGCTTTATTTTTGTATGGGCTGACCGGATGTTCTTCAATAAATTTTACGATCAATTCTTCACCATTTTTGCTGTCAAGGCGCAAGGCGCACAAGGCTTTGTAGAAGTGCGCTTCCGACTGAATTTCAGATCCGTCATCGGCTTTTTGCGCAATGGCTTCGAATTGTTGCTGGGCAGCAATGAATTTATTTTTGGTGAACAGCTCCTTGGCTTGATGAATGGCGGCTTCGAGCGACGGATAATAAGCCGTTTCCTGCCCGTATCCGGTTATATTGATGCAGTTTAGCAAAAGGACAAACAGCAATATTCTTGTTCTCATAGACTTTGTTTTATTTTTGCCTAAAAATAGCGATTCTGTTTTCTTTTCAAGCGGATTCATCCATTGATTTCTTAACAAAAAACTGTTTGTTTCTTCGCTTTATTATCTGGTTGTTCAAAAAAAACTAGATTTGTAGTCAGTAAACAAATGTCAGCTTTATGAGTTCCGAATCCATAATTTCACTTCAGGATGTTGATATTTTTCAACAGGACCAATTAATCTTAAGCCGTGTTAGTCTGGATATTAAGCCAGGTGAATTTGTGTATTTAATAGGAAAAGTGGGGAGTGGAAAGTCGAGTTTGATCAAGGTTTTGAATGCTGAACTGGATCTTTTTAATGGCGAAGCACGCGTGGCTGGTTTTAACCTGCGTAAGCTCAAACGATCCGAAATTCCGTTTCTACGCCGCAAGCTGGGCATGATATTTCAGGATTTTCGTCTCCTGACCGACCGCAATGTACACGATAATTTGTCGTTTGTGTTGAAAGCTACAGGATGGAAAATTGACAAGGCCATTGAAAACCGGATTAACGAAGTGATGGAGCGGGTAGGCATGAAGTCGAAACTGAAGCGCATGCCACACGAACTTTCCGGCGGTGAGCAACAGCGTATTGTCATTGCCCGTGCTATTCTGAATGATCCGGATATAATTTTGGCCGACGAACCTACGGGCAATTTGGATCCCGAAACATCGGATGAACTGATGCGTATTTTTAAGGAAATCAACCAGCAGGGCAAAACCATCCTCGTGGCCACACACGATTATCACATTTTAAATCGCTATCCGGGACGCACCTTGGTTTGTGCCGAGAATAAATTAAGCGACTCCTCTCAAACCGAAACCGAAGTAGATTTTTCTGATTTGCTGGAAGAGTAGCGGCGTGTTGTTTGTTCATCGGCCAGTACTGATTGGTGGTTGGTTTATTGGGTGTCGAACGATCAAAATCAATTTGTTATGACGAACAATCTGCATATTGCTCTGATACAATGCGAACTGGCTTGGGAGCAGCCGGCTGAAAACAGGAAGCATTTACTCCAGTTGCTGAATGAACTTTCCGAAGAAATCGATTTGGTCGTTTTTCCCGAAATGTTTGCCACAGGTTTTAGTATGCATGTCGAAAAATGTGCGGAGACGATGGAAGGCGAAACCATTCAATGGATGAAGCAATTGGCTGCAGTGAAACAGTTGGTCGTGGCCGGAAGCTTGATGATTCGTGAAAACGGAAATTTTTTCAACCGCTTTGTTTTCGCTTTTCCCGATGGCCAGCTGGAATATTACGACAAACGACACCTGTTTTCGATGGGAGAGGAGCACCTGCATTTTACTGGCGGGCAGACGCGCAAAATCATTCAAATCAAATCATTTCGGATCCTTCCGCAGGTTTGCTATGATTTGCGTTTTCCCGTATTTAGTAGAAACCGGCAGGATTACGATTTGCTGATCAATGTTGCCAATTGGCCGGCACCGCGCCGCGAAGCCTGGCAAACCCTGCTAAAGGCGCGCGCCATCGAGAATCAAGCCTATGTTGCCGGAATCAACCGCGTTGGCCAAGATGCGAATGGGATTAACTACCTGGGCGATACATGTATCGTTGACTCAAAAGGAAAAGTGATGGTTGCCGCTGAAGACAAGAAAGAGCAGATCATTACCGCTAAACTCTCCAAGGATTCGCTGGAGAAATTCCGCAACAACTTCCGTGTTTTGCCCGACGCCGACGATTTCGATCTGAAATGATTCACTTTTGGGAAGCCTTATTTTTTACCACTGAATCTGCCTACTCCGGCACTAATTTTTGATCGTTGAATTTTATAACTATGAATTTAGTTTGAAAACTAAAATATTAGTTGTAGGTTTGAAGTGGAATTCCAATTCAACATTCATTCTTAAAAATTCATCTTATGAAACGAATAGCGACTTTTAAACAGGCAGATTATTTTACCTGATATTTTTTTTACTCACAGAACTAAAAGTTTAGTTTTTTAACTATTCTTGTAGTTCGTTGGCTTGATTTTTGTTATTGATTCAAACTGAAAAAAGAACGACCATGAAAGAATTGACAAAAGCAGAAGAACAAGTGATGCAATTGCTTTGGAAAAAGGAGAAAGCCTTTGTAAAAGAGCTGATTGAGCAGATGCCCGAACCAAAACCGGCCTACAACACGGTTTCTACCATTGTTCGGATTTTGGAAAAGAAGGGCTTTGTGGCTTATGAGGCTTTTGGTAAAACGCACCGCTATTTTCCGCTAATCAGCAAAAAGGAATATACGCGGAAGTACATGAAAAACTTCATGAAAGGTTATTTCAGCAATTCATTTAAGGAGATGGTTTCGTTTTTCGCACGCGAAGACAACATGAGCCTGGCCGAGCTGGAAGAACTGATGAAAGAAGTAGGCAAGGATTTAAACGAACCTAACAACAAAAGCGATGAATAGCTTTATCAATTACATTTTGGAATCGGGCTTAAGCCTGGGAGCCCTGGCGCTCATTTACTATGTGTTTTTGCGCAACGAGACCTTTTTCAAGGCCAATCGGTTGTTTCTTCTTTTTGCTGTTGTTTTTTCAAGCTTACTGCCTTTGCTTCGGTTCAAAGTACTGGGTTCGTCCGGCGCGGGCAACGCGCTTCTGGCCAGTGCCGGAACAACCAACCTGCTGGAAACAATTACGGTGAGCAGCTCCGGCTTTTCCAATTCGCTGGTCAACTGGATTTCAACCAGTCAGCTGTTTGTTTATGCTTATGTACTGGGAGCCACGGTTGTTAGTTTGATTGTGCTCGTGCGCTTGGCTCAACTGGCTTTCGTCATTAAAAACGGCCAGTTGGTCACTAAAAGTGGAATCAACTATGTTTATATCGACGAAAATTCAAGTCCGTATTCTTTCCTCAATTATTTGTTTGTAAGCCGAAACCTGGAAAATCAGCCGGGCTGGGAAAAAATGCTTGCACACGAAAGCGAACATATCCGTCAGGGACACACGGTGGATATCTTAATACTCGAACTCATCAGTATTTTTCAGTGGTTCAATCCATTCTTCTGGTTACTCCGGAGGGTCATTAAGGAAAACCACGAATACATGGCTGACCGGGCAGTATTAAATCAAGGCGTGGCCGTTAATCACTACAAAGCGATTTTGGTCACCCAATTTATTGGTAATCAGTTTTCGATTGCCAACAATTTCAATTCCTCACTCATTAAATCAAGACTAAAAATGATGACAAAAATAAAATCTTCAAACCAAGCCAAATGGCGTTACTTGTTGGGCGTGCTTATGGCTTGTGCCCTTGTGCTGGTTTTTGCCTGCGAAAACAAGGACGAGAATTTTTCTGAAAACCAAACAACTGAACAAGGGATTCAGCTCAAGTCGGCCAATGGTGAACAACCCTTAATTTTAATTGATGGCGAAATGGCTGACCGCGATGCCATGGATAAGTTGGATCCGCAGAATATCTTATCCGTATCTGTGTTAAAAGATGCATCAGCTGAATTGTACGTCGAAAAATATGGCGAGTTGGCTAAAAACGGCGTGATCGATATCACCCTGAAGAGTGGCGCACTGGATTCGAAAAACACCGCCGTAAACGAAGTGGTGGTGGTTGGATATGGCGGACATATTGCTGGTGCTGAAGATCCTAATGTTTTTAATATTGTTGAAGAGATGCCTGAATTTCCCGGAGGTGAGCTGGAAATGCGGAAATTTATAGCACAGCATGTCAAATATCCAGTTATTGCTCAGGACAACGGAATTCAGGGAAAAGTGTATGTCACCTTCGTGGTTGAAAAAGACGGTTCCGTGGGTCGGATTAAAATTGCCCGTGGCGTTGATCCGTCATTGGATGCCGAGGCCATGCGCGTGGTGAACGAAATGCCAAACTGGACGCCTGGGAAGCAGCGCGGCGTCAATGTGGCTGTGGCTTACACCGTTCCGATTGATTTTGTTTTGCAATAGCATGCGACGAAACTATCAATAAGAATAAAGACCGTCATTGCGAGCGGAGCGAAGCAATCTTGATGATTAACAGTCAAAGGATTGCTTCGTCATTCTTCCTCGCAATGACGAGAGCTCCAGACGTTTCAGGGAATTTCATTTAAAACAACAAAGCCATGTTCAGAAATCTAACCCTTGTCTTTTTCCTGTTGATCCCGGCGGTGAGTTTTGCCCAGGATGAAGTCGATTTGTTGCTCTTAAAACAGGAATACGCCAAAGCAATTGATCTGATCGATCAGAAACTTCAGGCCCAGCCAGACGGGGAGTTGTATTTTAAGAAAAGCCTCGCGCATAAGCAGCTCATGGATTATCCTGCGGCCATTGCTGACTTGGATTCGGCCTTGAGTAAGGAACCACTGGCGGTGAGGTATTTGTCCAACAGGGCCGATCTTTTGCAGGCCATGGGTAATCATCACGAGGCCTCGGCTGATTTTGAGCGGGCGCTTTCATTAAACCCAGACGATTTGCTGATGAAGTACGCGCTGGGAAAATCCTGCTTATATCTGAATGACTACAAGAAGGCACATGCTACTTTTTCTGAAATATTGCGTGTTGACTCCACGAACGTAATGTATAAAAAGTATGGTGCACTGGCAGCTTATAAAGCGGATTCGTTTAAAGTGGCTGCCCGTTTGTACGAAAGCTATCTGAAACAAAACCCCAACGATCTGACAGGCTACTTTAATCTGGCGAGTGTGTACGAAAAGCTAAAGGAGAAAAATCGGATGATGATGACTTTGTATCGGGCGGGTCGTCAGTTCCCAAATAACCGGACAATTCAATTGAAAACGGCCAATGCTTCCTTCGAAAATAAAGATTTCCAAATGGCTCAGCGTTTATACCATCAATTCATGACCCGTCATGATACGCTGTTGCCGGTTCTCCTGAATTATGGTATTTGTCTGTATCACAACAAATACACCGAGGACGCCATTGAAATTTTGGAGAAATGTTATTCCGCTGCGCCCAACGATGTTTATGTGAATTTTTACCTTGGGGTGAGCCACAAACGTTTGAATCATTTTGCGCTAGCCTCGAATTATTTGGATTTTGCCATTTATATTTCGGTTCCTGAATTTCATCCGGAAATGTATCATCATTTGGCTCAGGTTTACGGTTCACTGCAGGCGTATGAAAAGTCGATTGAATGTTACCAAAAGGCTTACGATCTCGATTCGCGGAAAGTTGAGGTTTTGTTTGAGATTGCTACCACCTACGAGGAATATAACTTCAATAAAACGCTGGCCATAAATTACTATCGGACCTATTTGTTGGAAGCTGGCGAATCGGCCGAAAATGCGGACTACGCGCTCGATCGGATCCAGCGGATTAAGGAAGAATTGTTTTTTGAAGAATGAAGTTCCCAATGATTAACTCATGTCATTAAATAGTTAATCCTTATGAACTAATATTTACTGGAAATAATTGTTTTTGTCTAATGATTATTTCCAGTAAAGT
>NZ_LGIA01000185.1 GCF_001270965.1 Sunxiuqinia dokdonensis
GCTTTCTGTTGCATATCCACAGAATTTCATTACAAATGTGATTTGGGAAAAATCAGATAGTCCAAGAATGGATGCAAATCTCTTTTCTTCAAGACATGATCATATCCTTGTGTATGCAAAAAGCATTAAGGCTTTTAAAATAAACAGGATTAGTGACGGTGAAATCCCATCTCATTATGATAGAGTTGATGAGGAAGGTAATCCATACTACTTAAAGCCTCTGAGAGCGATGGGAGGAGAAGACCGAAGAGAAGACAGACCTAGTATGTTTTTCCCTATTATCGCACCGGACGGAACACAAGTATATCCTATGAGACAAGATGGTTCTGAGGGTAGATGGAGATGGGGTTTGGAAAAGATTAAAAAAGAGGCTCACAGGATAGGCTGGGGAAAGAGTAAGAATGGGTATACAGCTTATTACCGGATATATCATGAATCCTCAAAAGGAACTCCACCTGAGACAATATGGTTTAATAATGAAGTTGGCAGCAACAGAACTTCGAAACAGGAAATAAAAAAAATTTTTCAATACAAAGCATTTGACACGCCTAAGCCAGAGGCACTAGTAAAAAAAGTGTTAGTAGTTTGCACAGATAAGAACGATATTGTTCTTGATTCATTCTTAGGATCTGGTACAACAACAGCTGTTGCACATAAGATGGCACGTCACTGGATTGGGGTTGAGTTGGGTGAACATGCTAAAACACATTGTCATCCAAGACTTAAAAAAGTTATTCAAGGAGAGCAGGGAGGTATAAGTAAATCTGTAAACTGGAAAGGTGGAGGAGGCTTTAAATTTTATGAATTAGCCTCTTCGCTTTTAAATCAAGACAGCTTTGGAAATTGGGTAATGAGTAAAGAATATAATCCAACCATGGTTGCCGCAGCCGTAGCGAAACAGGAAGGATTCCGGTATTTCCCCGATGAGCATATTTACTGGAAGCAGGGAAAAAGTAGCGAAAAGGATTTTATTTATACCACCACACAATTTGTTACGGTTGAGATTCTCGACAAAATTAAAGACGAGATGCAGCCCGACGAAAGTTTGCTGATTGCCTGCAAAGCTTTTCAGCAAGAATGCGATAATCGGTTTTCCAACATTACCATAAAAAAAATTCCGCAAATGCTTCTGGGCAGATGCGAGTTTGGCAAAGACGATTACAGCCTGAACATTGTAAACATGCCCCGGGATGAAGCATTCGACGAAGAATCTTATGAAACAGACGAACCAGAAATGAACGAAACCGAAGAGAGGAAATCAACCCAACAAGGAATTATAAATTTTTTTGATACAGATGAATAATAAAGCTCAATACATCAAACAGCGGCTTTCCCTCCGCGTGCCGTTGCAAGAGGCTTTGGATGTGGTTGTTCACCTTGCCGGCAAACTGGAACTTCAAAAAGACATCTATCTGGCTGCTGAAATTGAAAAGGTAAAATCTCACTTCCCTTCGTGTGTCGATTTTGAACGGGATTTTCCATCGCTTTGTTTTTCAATTGCAACCGGAGTAGGAAAAACACGGTTGATGGGCGCATGTATTGCCTGGTTGTATTTAGAAAAAGGTATCCGGAACTATTTCGTATTGGCACCCAACCTTACCATTTACGAAAAACTTATCGAAGATTTTGGGAATCCAAATTATGCCAAGTACGTTTTTAACGGCATTTCCGAGTTTGTGCACAACCGCCCGGTTATCATCACCGGCGACAACTACAACCAAATGGGAAGCCTGTTCAAAGACAGTGAAATCAGGATCAACATTTTCAATATTTCCAAATTCAATCGCGATGCAAGCGCAGCCAACCGGGGAAAAGAAAAAGGTATGGCACCACGGATCAAAAGAATTTCGGAATATCTTGGAGAATCATATTGGAATTACCTGTCCAATCTGGATGATCTGGTCATCCTGATGGACGAAGCGCACCGCTACCACGCCGATGCTTCAAAAAGTGCAATTAACGAACTAAAACCTGTTTTGGGCTTGGAGCTAACCGCAACACCCATCGACGAAAAAGGGAACCCTTTCCGCAATGTGGTGTACGAATATTCGTTGGCACAGGCATTGGAAGATGGGAAGTATGTGAAAAATCCGGCAATTGCCACACGAAAAAATTTTCGTCCGCAGGGGTTATCCGAAAAGGAAGTTGAGATCATAAAACTGGAAGATGCGATCAGCATCCATCAGGACACAAAAAACGAATTGGAGATTTATGCCCGGAACAATAAGGTGAAAATGGTAAAACCGTTTATTCTAGTGGTTTGCCGCGACATCAACCATTCAACCGAAGTTTTCAACTACATCAACTCCGATGCTTTTTTTAGAGGGGCATTTAAGGGCAAGGTACTTCAAATAGATTCATCCACCCGGAGAGAGGAAGAGATCGAACGCCAGTTTGTCGATCTGGAAAGCCTGGACAACGAAATCGAAATCGTTATCCACGTGAATATGCTGAAAGAAGGTTGGGACGTGAACAACCTTTACACCATCGTTCCACTACGGGCTGCCAACGCCAGCGTGTTGATCGAACAAACCATCGGGCGCGGTCTCCGGCTCCCATACAACGGCGAACGAACCGGAGTGGACAAAGTGGATAAACTGACCGTAGTTGCCCACGAAAATTTCGAAAAAGTTATTGAAGCGGCACAAGATCCAAATTCAGTGTTGAATAAACTTTCGTACATCGAAATCCCGGAGGAAGACCTTTCGACAAAAACCACTGTGGTAACCTCGGTTACGAAAGTGGAAAAGGAAATGCAGGAGGCGGAAAAGCGGATTGACGCGATTCAGAATAAAACCAGGAAACAGGAAGCCCGGAATTCGTATGACGCTAAAAAACTAATCCTCGATGTGATCAGCTCACCGGAAATTGCTTACCAGACCAAAGGGCTGAAGGATTACGAAAAGAAAGAAGTACAGGCTATGGTTATTCAAAAAGCCATTGAAAAACTGGAAACCGGGCAGCAAAGTATTTTCAAAGAAGAAATTAAGACAGAACTTCCCAAAGTGTACCAGGCGACCTTGGTGGAAGTTCGGAACAACACCATCGAGATTCCCCGAATGGATCTGGTTCAGGATGATGTTGAGGTCTGGTTTGAAAACTTTGATCTGAACACCAGCAGAGGGTTTGAGTTTCAGGCAATGGACGAGGAGATTATCCGGCGGGGACTGAAACACAACGAAGTCGATACCATCGGCGTTCAGCAGGGGGCATTTTCACGGGAAACCCCGGTGAACCAAATTATCAGCGAACTGATCAACTACCCGGAAATTGACTACGATGAAAACGCAGAACTGCTTCACAAATTAAGCATCCAGGCAATTCGGACTATTGAACGGCAGGTCGAAGAGAAAGGGGTGTTGCAGGTTTTGGTGAAGCAGTACCGGAAAATCATAGCCGGGAAAATTTACGACCAAATGAAAGCCAACTTTAAAATTGGCGAACCCGACTACATTGAACCCAAAGTATTGCCATTTGTCCGAATAGAGGACTGGAACTTTTCGGCTTTGGCAAATGGCTACAAAGACTACCGGGAAGTGGTTACACCCGCAATTTTAATCCCCAAATATGTTTTCCGGGGATTTGAAAAAGCCTGTCACCTTGAATACAAATTTGACTCAAAAACGGAGAAAGACTTTTCGTACATTCTTGAAAACGACCGCAAAGTTCAAAAATGGCTCCGTCCGGCTCCGAACCAATTCAGGATTTACTGGAAAAACAATTCCAAACAGTATTACCCTGACTTTGTAGTCGAAACTGAAGACTGTATTTATCTGGTAGAAACAAAAATGTTGGATCAGGTGGAAGTGTCTGACGTAATCAGCAAAAAAGCGGCTGCGCAGAAATACTGTAAGTACGCTACAGCTTTTACAACTGCCAACGGCGGGAAGCCCTGGAAATACATTTTGATTCCGCACAACGAAGTAACCCAAACCACCGGGTTTGATTATTTCTTACGGTTTATTGAGGACTAAATAAAAAAGTATGGCACTACTTCATAGTTTAGAAATAAAGAATTTTAGAGGAATTAAAGAGTTTCATCATCAGTTCTTTCCAAATAAATTTATCTGTTTGGTTGGGAGGGGAGATTCTGGGAAAACCACTATTCTTGATGCAATTTCTTATGTGCTTTCATCAAATTGGAATATTACATTATATGACAGCGACTTTTATAATTGTGACATCAAGAATCCAATAGAAATATTGGCTACATTAATTGATTTGCCGGAGACACTTCTTAAAGGTAAATATGGTTTTCAAATTCGAGGTTTTAATTTAGAAACTAGGTTTATTGAAGATGAAATTAGTGAAAAATCAGAACCTGCAATAACGATTAGATTATTTATTGATAAAGAATTAGAGCCAAGTTGGACTTTAATAAACGGAAGGAATGAACCCATTCCAATTACAGCGAATGCAAGAGCTAAACTCAATTCATTTTTAATATCAGATTATACAGATAATCATTTTTCTTGGGGTAAAGGGCGACCTTTGTATTCTTTACTCAAACTTGAATTAGATCACGAAACTGCAGAAGAAAAGAATATAATTTTAGAGGCTTTGCGTGAAGCAAAGACGAAAATTGATGAGAACTCATTTGAAGACTTTAGAAACGTGATTGAAAAGGTAGTTAAAGCTTCAAAAGATTTCGGGATTAAGTTGTCAGATGCTAACACAACAATAGACTTTAGGGACATTTCAATTAAAGATAATAGGGTTTGTTTACACGACGCTCAAATTCCGTTTAGGCAAAAAGGGAAAGGCTCAAAAAGATTATTGTCAATGTCTATTCAGTCTTTAATTGCTGCTGCTGGTGGTATAGTTTTGGTGGACGAGGTCGAACAGGGATTGGAGCCGGACAGGATTAAAAATTTGATTAGAAGTCTACAGAAAAAAAGGCGTGGTCAAATATTTATGACCACTCATTCTCAGAACGTAATAGAGGAACTAGAAGCATCAAATATTTATTTAGCAAAAAATGAGAGTGGGGTATGCTCACTTACCGTATGCAATGAAGAATTTCAAAGCATTGTAAGGGCTTGTCCTGAAGCGATGTATGCTAAGAAGGTAATTGTTTGCGAGGGGAAAACAGAATTAGGTATTTGTAGGGCAGTGGATGAATATAGAATTTCTCTTGGACTGCCAAGCTTCTCTGAGAACGGCATTGTTTATACACTAGGTGAAGGAAATAATTTTCCCAAAAGAGCAGAGCTTTTGGTTAGACTTAACAAAAAAGCATGTGTTTTTTGTGATTCTGATAAAGATGGAGAACTTGCTCCCACAAAGGAAGAGTTAAAAGCCATTGATATTAAAATATTTGATTGTGAAGAGGGGCTTGCAATTGAACAACAGCTTTTTAATGACATGAATTGGAATGGTATTCAGAATATAATTAAGTACTTACTTCCAGACATGTCATTCGAAAGAATTACACAATCGGTTGAAAGTAAGTTTGAAGGCAACTTACCAGACGACTGGTTAAATCAGGATGATGAAAAGATCAGAAAAGCCCTTGGTCTAGCTTCAAAATCCAATAAAAATGGATGGTTTAAAAGAATCGACCATGGTGAAGTGATAGGCAATATTTTTTATCAAAATATTGAAGAACTGGCAGGCACTAGACTTTTTTCAATATTAGAAAATATTTCAAAATGGGTTGATAATGAATGAGGCGGATTTGATATATAAACCATTTATAAGTGAATCCAAAAGCTTGGTGATCGCTCCTGCAGGTCATGGTAAAACACACTGCATCGTTGAATGTTTAAACTTATCAAAAAATGATCAGCTAATTCTAACCCATACAAATGCGGGGGTCGCTGCGATAAAAGAAAAAATTAAAAAAATAGGAGTAAAGACATCCTATACAGTGGAAACCATTTGCGGTTTTGCTCAAAAGTATGTGGAAGCTTTCGTGAAAAAACAAGATATCCCAGAACAGGATAGTGAAGAGTATTTCCCTTTTATTATTAGTGCTGCAATGGAATTATTTGAAAAACAAGCGATTAGGAATGTTATTAAAGCAAATCATTCTGGTATTTTTGTGGATGAATACCAAGATTGCACGAAATCCCAACATCGAATTATTTCTTTGTTATCAGAAATTTTACCGACTCATATTTTAGGTGACCCGTTGCAAGGAATTTTTGATTTTAATAATGAAGACTTAGTGGACTTCAATACCGATCTTGATGAATTTAAACTTACTGGTGTGTTGAGCAAGCCATGGAGGTGGGTAGAAACAAATAACGCCCTTGGTGATGACTTATTAAAATTAAGAAAAGAAATTAATCATAGAAAGCCTATCCTCCTGACCGATTTTCCGTCTTTTGAAAATCATTTCTTTGCTGAAAACCAGCTATATGATTTTAGAGAGCAGTACAATGCTGAATTACGCAAGATTATTGGAAAAGAAAAAAGCTTATTGATAATTCATCCAGTTAGCCACAACAAAAATGCAAGAGCAAAACTGGTCAAAACCTTTAATAATTCTTTCTATTTAGTGGAAGCAATGGATGACAGGGAATTTTATTCCTTGCCAAAACAAATTGATGGGGCTGACAATACAAATATTTATTCAACGATTCGAGAGATATCATTGATGCTATTTAGCAAAAGCAAGGTAAATGATTGGTTAGGAGAAAATAGACTAAAAAGCAAAAGAGATTTTCAAGCTAAACTGCTTATTGAACCATTAAAAAAAGCTTTTGATAGCTTGAGCAAGAATATACAGCTTAAAACAATTGCCTATGCACTAAAACAAATAAAGCAGCTGCCGGAAAACAAGTGCTATCGAGGAGAACTTTACTCCGATTTATTAAAAGCCATCGAACAAGCAAATATTAATAAAAAGACGGTTTTCGAGTCGATGAAAGAAATTCGAGATTCAAAGAGACACATTGGAAGGAAGATATCAGGTAAATGCATTGGTTCTACGCTTCTTACTAAAGGATTAGAGTTTGATACTGTTGTCATTTTGAACGCTCAAAGATTTGAATGTCCTAAGAATTTTTATGTGGCATTAACAAGGGCATCAAGACGATTGATAATATTCTCAGACAGAGAGGAAATTTCATTTAGCTGAAGTATGTAGTGTCTATATTCCAGGTTTTAATTTCTCAAATCTGCTGAAAAGATTCCCGCTTTTTTGAAAAATAAGCCCTCCTTTATGCCAAAATCACCAATTTAAAGGAGTAAATGTGAGATTTAATAATTCTGTCCAGCCGGATAGGAAATAAGTAGGAATTACCGAAGGATGATATCCCAGATTGTAAGTATAACCTATATTCCGACAAAGCGAATGGAAAGATTATATTTTCACTTAAAAAAAACAGGATGAAAAGGGTATAAACGTGTAACTTTACATTAATTGATTTAATAACCTTCAAAAGAAGAATAGGTCGTTATTATGGATTATCAATACAATCAGGAAATTAAAAACAAATCCAGGGAAAAACTTATAAAGCATGCTATCAAATCTTTAACGACCAAGAGAAAGCAATCTTTTTTACTAACGAAGGAACATTTCTCAAAAATAACAGACCATTTTAATTCTCTGTTATTTAGCACTAAAGAATGGAATGAATTAGATTTTGAATTTCGGAATCAATACAATTGGCTTTTTTGGGGTGGCAAAGAAAGTTGGTCTAAATTTTATGATAGTAATTGCAAACCCAAATCTGTTAATGATTTAAAAGTATTATATCTATCAGGACCTGAACCATATAATGATATAGATGTACTATGTAGTAATGGTATCCGGCTGGAAAATATTTGGGCTATCGAATCAGATAAAGCAACTTATGAAAAGGCCGTTAAATCTTTAGTTAACGCAGGCATTCAAATTAAAATTCACAGAGGAAATCTTTCAGAATTTTTTGAATTAACAAATCATGAATTTGACATCATTTATTTTGACGCGTGTTCTCCGATATTATCCCCTCAACAATCTCCATTAGAAACTTTAAAGCAAATCTTTCTCAATAAAAGATTATCAGGTTTATCAGCACTAATTACAAACTTTGCAGAACCGGGAGACAACTATAATTGGGGTGAAATTCTTGCAGCATGGTTTGGAACAAGGGATTCTCTTGATAATCCTGCTTCTGATGATGAATTTGGAGGCATAGCAGAAAAAACAGAATTTTACAAGGAGTACTGCCAACTTATTAATTCTCATTTACCTGAATACTATGACAAATTCATAACTTCCTTTATACCTACATTAGGTTCAGAAATTATTCCTATGTGGCAGTTGACTTCTTTGGGCTCCGTTCAGAGTAATCATTTACTTAACGAACAATTACTCTCAAAAGAATTGAAATCAATCCGAAGTTATGAATGCCAGGCTGATACCACAAACGATTTTATAAGAAATGTGCAGCATTTTTTACTTGCTATTGATGCATATCCCCTGCTCAATTGGGCAAGAATTATACGAGAAACTTTTCCCAAAAATCATCCGTTGAACATTTTTTTAAATAGTAATAGGAGAAAAATAACAATAGAGGATGCTTTGTATATAGGTTCTCTTTTAAAAAGGTTTGAAGAGGCTCAAACGGGGTTTAAAACTTTTATTTATAATGTCTGTGGGGATAAATTAAAAGAAACTATGATGGCTTTGGATTTTTTTGACCGACACATGCGTATTACTTGTGATACTCCCATGAAAAACCTTTTAGTCGAACTTTTAATCGGATTATATGGTTATCCGTATATTGCCCATGCCGGGAAAAACCTGTCTTTAAAATACAAGGCTAAGGAAACATCGATGTATTCGAATGTCTTCATTTTTGACCAATGCAGATATCTGTATGATTTCATGCCTACTTTGGATTTATGGGAAAGCTTCTTTCAGAATCTTGCCAACCAAACTATCATAAGAGGGTGTATTGACGGAATACGAAGAAATCATTTTCAACTAAATACTTCACTGTTCAAATGGGGATTTATAGAAGGCGTTTATGGAAATGAATTTGGACAAGCGATGCTTTCTGACAGGGTAAATCTAAATGATGACATATAGATTATGGATTTGCATTTCGGAAATGATAAATATATTACCCCTCCGGGTACTATCGTACAAAGCTTACCCCACCCTTTTCTGAATACAGGAAATGGAATTGAACTAGCTTTATTTCAAGAGCATCGCTACGCTTTTTTCTTTTGGAATAAATGGACTAAAGATATTTTAGCGAAAAAGAAACATTCAGATTTACCATGCCTTGTGACAATTGATTGGCATCAAGATTTGGCATGGCCGACACAAACACAAAAAGATTGGCTCAATGAGTTGGATACGTCTTCCAACAAGGATGTTTCTTTATATGCCTGGGCAAACCTATCGCATATAAATGATGAACAAATAATAGCAGCTGCATATCTCAATTTAATTGGAAATATATACGTTCATTGTAAGCAAGGGACTACCAACAGATGGAAAGACCAAGTTTTTGAGGATAAATTTGGTAATAAGCACAGAGTAAAAAGATTTCATGATTACGATAATTTAGAACGCTACTTATTATCATCCACTGAAAATCATGTGTACTTTGACATTGACCTTGACTTCTTTACAATAAATAATCCTCTTAATGGTGTAGGCAAAGATTTTAGCTACATGAAGAAAAAAGAGGTTATTGAAATGTTTAAAATAGAACGGCCTGTTATATCATGGATATTTCAACGACTTCAGGGATTTACAATTGCGATAGAGCCAGAACATACAGGAGGATTATTAAAAGCAAATAGATTTCTGAATATTATTGATAGATTATATTTTGATCCTTGTCTATTTTCAAACTGTGCCTGGCAATGGAAAAAAAACACCAATTGGAAGCATCTGAGACATTGAATTAATTTGTTAATTAATCAGAAATACTCCTTCCCAAACACATTGCACCTCTTATTTTCGGTATGGAGTTTTCCGCATAATCCGAATAGACGGGATTTTGCCCGCATCCCTCCAATTCAGGGTTTTCGCATTGTGCTCAACATACTTATAATCTTTGATTTATTGTTTTATTCCCTAATGCAAATATCAGCAACAAAACAATTACTGATATCATTTTTAGAAAAATAATATAATTGCCTGTTTCACTTTTAAAAATGACCAAAGACTCGGCAACGGTATGGATCAGTTGTAATAATAGAATAAAAAGAAAGATCTTCACCTGCCTGTTATTCTTCCGATTTTTTTTCTTTTTTGATTTTTTGCACATGGCTCGCGTATTAAAAAATTAAAAAATTTTCAATACGCTGCTGCCACCGCTTAAATGTAAGGTCAGAATGGTGGTTGCGAAAGGACAAAATTGTATCTTCGTATAGCTCTTAATACAATATAACACTAAAGTGAATAATAACAGGCACTTAGAAAAAGTATGCCCAATTTCGGTAAGAGTTCCTAAAAGTCTTCGGGATGAATTGCTTAAGCTTTCTGTAAAAAACAGAAGAAGTTTGAGTTCATATTGCTGGATAATTATTGAGGATAACTATCGTAATTTTAGGAGAAATCATCGATATGACAGATTGCATTATAAGGATGAGAATTTTGTCCCACTGTCTTTTACAATAACAGAGACATTGAAAAGTAAAATTATATCTTACATAATCTCATTCAAGAGAAATTACTACAGTGAAGTTACGTTTTCAGCTTTTATAAGAAAAGTATTATCTGATTCAGAAAAACAATAGTAAACATGACTCCTTCAGAAAAATATGTATCAATTAATTACAATACACTTCTTTGAAAATCTCACAATTTCTAGTTTATTGAAAGAAGTTGATAAAGATTACCTTGGGAGCACTTTATTAAATTATCAGTAAACTCAAAAAAAGGTTAACCCACTAATCGATTGTTTCGATATTTACAGTCGCTTGCCTCCTTTTTGTTTTTTTAGCCGATTTTTCATTTTATGTCTTTTATACTTGCTTAAAGAATCACCATCTATTTGAGCCCGCATTTGCCAAATCAGCTCCTTAATAATCAATGATTTTAATGTACTCATAGCCACTCCATTTATATTTTGTTTCGACACCGTCTCAGAAGAATTCTTTTTGAACTGATCCTGAGACAACAATTCTTGCCTTGACAGATAAAACCTCGGCCTCTCCTCAAAATCGCTCATCCTCACCGGATGCCGCACCGGATTTCCGTTCTCATCCGTCACAAAAACCAAGTGACCTCTCCCAGCTTTTCTGATCTCCACCTGAAACAGTCCCAGTGCCTGGTCATACAGTTCTTTCGAGGAGATAAACACCATCCGGTTGAGCTGAGCAAATAAGTTTTCCAGGTTTTGTTTCAGATTTTTGCTGGAACCGGAAAACCGATAGTTTAATTTTTCCTGCGGATCATCCTTGGTTAGCTGGTATTTCTGCTCCAGTCCTTTGATAAACCGCTGTGTCTTTTCCTTTTCGTAACTATCTTTGATTTTTTTGCCGGTATCACAATCGATACGAGTGGAAACGATATGAAAATGTAGCCGATCGATGTCCGCATGTTTATAGACAAAGTACGGTTGGTTTCCGTATCCCAGGTGGTTCATCAGGTTATCGATCTCAGTCCTGATCCCGACACCACCCAGCCGGACCAAATCACTAACTGTCGGGTTTACGGATAGATGCAATCCAGGCTTTCGAACCCGGGTATTACGATCTTCAATTTCCTTGAAAATCCGGTAACGGTCGTTCTTATCCCCCATGAACGGATTGACAACCGGCATGTTTTGACTGTGATAAAAAGAGGCCTTATGCCGTTCAACTTTCCGCTCATTGTAAAACAACGCATTTTTTGTGCTGCAGGCTTGGTGAATCTTAATGACCATGATCTTTCAATTATTCGGTTCGGCAACCAATCAACGCAGATACTTTTGAAGCAGGACCAGACAATTCCGCATCATCTCAAAAGCCTGTTTTAAAAGCTGTCGATCATTGTCGTCCACCCGGTACCCGGCAAACGAATTCATGCGCTTCGAGAGCTGGTTCAGGTTGACCCCGATCTTATTTAG
>NZ_LGIA01000186.1 GCF_001270965.1 Sunxiuqinia dokdonensis
ATGGCTGTATTTTTCTTTTCGCGTAAGGGTTTAATGCTTTTCATTTTTGTTAATTTTTTACCACAAAGGGCACTAAGTTTTTTCACAAAGTACACGAAGTTATTTGATTCACAATTCCAACTCCTGGTTGTAAATTCATAGGATCACACGTTTTATCCCATGTTTGAGAAGTTTTACATTGAAGTTCACCAAGAGCCCGAGCTTGCATTTTGATAGTTTTAAATAAGTTAGAATTTGTGCCAAATGAATGTCAGATAAGTCGTCCACCGCTTTCACTTCAATGATGATACAATCTTCAACCAACAAATCAACACGGTAGCCAGCGTCAAGTTTTACTTCTTTGTAGATTAGCGGCAGCGGTTTTTGCCGTTCGACCTTTAAACCCGACTCGATGAGTTCATACATCATGCATTCCTCATAGGCATTTTCAAGCAGCCCTGGGCCTAGCGCGGAATGTACTTTAAAAGCACAATCCAGTATTAATTTGAAAATATCTTCTCTGCTTAGCATTCCTCAGTGATCTTGGTGAAAAAAACTTCGTGCTCTTTGTGGTTAACTCTCACAATGCGCCTTTGGTTGAAGGCAGTTCAAAGTTAAACACATCTTTTTTAATGGCCATTTTAATGGCGCGGGCCAGGGCTTTAAAGATCCCCTCAATTTTATGGTGTTCATTGTCACCTTCGGCTTTGATGTTGATGTTTGAAAGCGAAGTGTCGGAAAATGATTTGAAAAAGTGAAAGAACATTTCGGTGGGCATGTCGCCTACTTTTTCGCGCTTAAATGCCGCATCCCAAACAATCCAGGGGCGGCCGCCAAAATCGAGGGCAACCTGTGCCAGGCAGTCATCCATGGGCAGGCTGTAGCCATAGCGCTCAATGCCGCGCTTGTCGCCCAACGCCAGCTTGAAAGCTTCTCCCAATGCCAGCCCGGTATCTTCAATGGTATGGTGCTCATCAACCTGCAAGTCGCCGTTGACTTTAATGGTTAGATCAACGCCGGCGTGTCGGGCAATCTGATCAAGCATGTGATCGAAAAAATGCAGGCCTGTGCTGATGTCGCCTTTTCCGGTGCCGTCCAGGTCGAGTTCAATTTTGATTTGGGTTTCCTTGGTGTTGCGTTCCACTTTGGCTGTTCGCTCAGGAGCGGCAACGCGCGCGTAAATTTCATCCCAACTGGTGGTGACCAGTGTACAATAGGATTCCAGCTCCTTCTTTTTTAGTTCATCTGTCAGCGAACCATCATTGATCAGAATGCCTTTTGCGCCAAGGTTTTTTGCCAGTTCGATATCTGTCAGGCGATCACCGATGACATAACTGTTGGTGAGGTCGTAACTACCGCTCAGGTATTTTCCCATCAAGCCGGTTCGTGGTTTACGTGTTGGTGCGTTATCTTCAGGGAAGCTTCGGTCGATGAGGATATCTTTAAAAACAACACCCTCGTTTTCAAAAGCCTGAAGCATTTTGTTGTGAGCCGGCCAAAAAGTTTCCTCCGGGAAGGAATCGGTTCCCAATCCGTCCTGGTTGGTGACCATTACCAATTCGTAGTCCAGGTTTTTGGCAATGAAATGCATGTTGCGGAAAACACCGGGAAGAAACTCCAGCTTTTCCAGCGAGTCAATTTGTTCGTCTTCGGGCTCACGAATCAGTGTGCCGTCGCGGTCGATAAATAGTGCCTTTTTCATAAATGAGTAAATATCGAACATGAAATAAGGAATAAGGAATCAGGAAATTCCAACAGGCAACTTTCTTGTTCCTTATTTCTTGTTCAGTGTTTCTTATTTTAGTTTTTTAGCTGTTTCTATACTTTTGAAAAATAGATTTCTATTATTGAATATTCTTCATTGGATATTTCTTTTTTCAAATCAGTTCGTTCAGCTTCTCCAACAATATCTCATTTTCTTCTTTGCTTCCCACCGTTATGCGCAGGCTGTCGTCGCAGAGCACTACTTTCGAGCGGTCCCGGACAATGATGCCTTTTTCAACCAGGAAATCATAAATTCCGCGGGCATCATGCATTTTTACCAGCAAAAAGTTCGCGTCAGAAGGGAACACCTTTACAACAAACGGGAAGCTGTTGAGTTGTTCGGCCAGTTTTTTTCGCTCGTCAATCAGTAAGTCCACCCATTGGTTTTTGTCGGCTTCCTGCTCAATTAGTTCCAGCGCTTTTTGCTGCGTGAGCATGTTGATGTTGTACGGATACTTGATTTTGTTGAAGATTCGGATGATTTCCGGACTGGCAAAAGCCATTCCCAGGCGTATTCCGGCCATGCCCCATGCCTTGGAAAAGGTTTGAAGAATAACGAGGTTGTCGTATTGATTCAATTCGGATAACAAACTAGCTCCGGGGGCAAAGTCAATGTACGCTTCATCAACAATCACCAATCCTGAAAAGCTTTGGATGAGTTTGGTCATTTCGCTTTTATCGAGCAAATTGCCGGTGGGGTTGTTGGGTGAGCAGATGAAAATCAGTTTGGTTTGGTTATCCGTTTTTTCCAGCAGTGCATCAGCCGAAAAGCTGTAATCGGGATTTAGTTTAACTTTTCGAACTTCCACGTTGTTGATATCGGCCGAAACCTGGTACATGCCATAAGTTGGATCCATCGTCACCATGTTGTCTCGTCCGGGCTCACAAAATGCGCGGAAAAGCAGGTCGATCGGTTCATCACTTCCATTTCCGAGGAAAATTTGTGACGGCTCACAGCCTTTGATCGCAGCAACTTTTTCTTTCACTTTTCTTTGTAACGGATCCGGGTAGCGGTTGTAGGGTTCGTTGAACGGATTTTCGTTGGCATCGAGAAAAACCATGGCTTCGCCAGTGTATTCATCACGGGCTGATGAATAGGGTTTCAGGTTTTTGATGTTGGTACGTATGAGTTTGTCTAAGTTCATAATGTTTGCAAGTTGACCCCTCCGTCCCGATAAATCGGGACACCTCCCCTTTGCAGGGGAGGAAAAAGGCCGGTGACTATTCCAAGCTTTTTAATCTCAAACTGACTGCATTTTTGTGCGCGTCCAATTGTTCGGCTGCGGCCATCTTTTCAATGACCGGGCCCAGGTTTTGAATACCGTCTTTGGTGATTTCCTGAAAGGTGATTTTTCGGATGAAACTGTCCAGGTTAACACCGCTAAAAGAACGCGCCCAGCCATTGGTTGGCAAAGTGTGGTTGGTTCCCGAAGCGTAATCACCAGCGCTTTCGGGGGTGTAATTTCCCAGAAAGATCGAGCCGGCATTCACAATTTTTTCAGCCACTTCCAGGTATTTATTCATGGAGATGATCAAGTGTTCGGGCGCATATTCGTTGATCATTTCAACCATTTCGTCTTCGCTGTTGACAACAATCGCTACACTATGATCCAGCGCTTTTGTGGCAATTTCCATTCGACTCAGTTCGGCCAATTGTTTGGCCAGTGCCGCTTCAACTTCATCCACCAGCTTTTCAGAATTGCAAACCAAAACCACCTGCGAGTCTGGTCCGTGTTCGGCTTGCGAAAGCAAGTCGGAAGCAATAAAAGCAGGGTTGGCTGATTCATCGGCCATAACGGCTACTTCGGATGGGCCGGCCGGCATATCAATGGCCGCGTCAGCGATGCTAACCAATTGTTTGGCGGCCATCACATATTGGTTGCCCGGACCAAATATCTTCGACACTTTTGGAACTGATCCGGCACCGTAAGCCAATGCACCGATGGCCTGAACGCCTCCGAGTTTGAAGATTTTGGTGACCCCCACCAGTTGCGCGGCAAATAGAATAGCCGGATGAATTTTCCCCTCCTTGTTTGGCGGGGTGCATAAAACGATCTCGCTGCAGCCGGCAATTTTGGCCGGAATTCCCAACATGAGCACAGTGGAAAAAAGCGGCGCCGATCCGCCTGGAATGTATAATCCGACCTTTTCGATGCCCACTGCTTTTTGCCAGCAAACAATGCCGGGGCTGGTTTCAATCTTTCTTAACTCCGTGACCTGGCTGGCATGAAAACGCTGGATGTTCGAAGCGGCAATTTCAATGGCTGCTTTCAGCTCTGCATCGACCAATTGGCTGGCCTCTGCAATTTCTGCCTCGGTTACGGCAAACTCGCGGATGGCAACTCCATCAAACTGCTCGGTAAATTTTTGAATAGCTGGCAGGCCATCCGATTTGATTTCATCGAGAATGGCCTTGACTTTTCCGGTCAGGTCTGCTGCATTGAACAGCGGCCGTTCAAGAATCTGCGGCCAGCTTGCTTTATCGGGATTTAAGTAACGTTTCATGCCTTAGTATTTGAATTGAAAATTTCTGTCGTTCGAATGGTCCTTGGAGAGGTGGACTAAAAAATCATCTTTTCAATGGGGACAACCAAAATGCCCTGTGCGCCGGCAGCTTTTAGTTTGCCAATGATTTCCCAAAAATCGTTTTCGGCAATGACCGAGTGCAGCGAACTCCAACCCTCTTCGGCCAATGGCGTTACGGTCGGGCTTTTCATTCCCGGCAGAATTGCCGAGATTTCCTGAATCTTGTCGTTGGGCGAGTTCAGCAAAATGTACTTCTTACCTTTGGCTCGCTCAACCGATTCCATGCGGAAGATCATTTCATCAACAATGGCTTGTTTTTCGGGAGATAGGTTTTCGGGAGCAACCAAAACCGCTTCGGAATACAGCGCAACTTCCACTTCCTTTAACCGGTTCGAAACCAGCGTCGAACCGGAGCTCACGATGTCGAAAATGGCATCGGCCAAACCAATGCCGGGTGCAATTTCCACGGATCCGGAGATGACGTGAATATCGGCTGTAACCTTATTTTTATCCAGAAAATCCTTCAAAATAACCGGATACGATGTGGCAATCTTTTTCCCGTTGAACCACTCAATTCCCTGATAGTCTTCCGATTTTGGAATGGCCAGACTCAAACGGCACTTGCTGAAACCCAGTCGTTTGATGATTTTAACGTTTTCCTTCTTCTCCAGCATTTCATTTTCGCCAACAATGCCAATGTCGGCCACCTGGTCGGCTACGGCTTGCGGGATATCATCATCACGAAGAAAGAGTACTTCGAGAGGGAAATTCTTGGCGGCCGCCAAAAGCTTCCGTCTTCCGAGGTTGATTTTTATTCCGGCTTCTTCCATGAGTTGCATGGAATCTTCGTTTAGCCTGCCTTTTGTCTGGATTGCAATTCTCAACTGTGTCATATTATTTTAAGTTCAATAAAAAAGGCCTACCTTTCGGTAAGCCTTCTTTGGGTTAATATTTTTAAAACAAAACAAAAGAATTACGGCCTACCAGTAAATAGGAAGTGATGATGATGGCCGTAATGTCCAAGTTTGTTATTCATTTCGTTTTCGTTTTGAGCTGCAAGTATAGCGATAAAATGAAAGTGTACCAAACGCAATACTGACAAATTATTATTTCAGGGTGAATAATTATTCATTTTTTAATTTTAAGTTCACACAGCAATCGATTGCCTTAATTTGTTATTTTTGAAAAACTTGATGAACCCTAATTCCAATTTGTTATGAAAAAACTCCTTTCCTTTTTATTGCTGACATTGTTTGCAGCAAGCCTAACCGCACAAAATACAAACAAATTCTTTAAGTCGAATCACATTAAAAGAACCATGAATAAGGCTGCTTATTGGCAGCTGAAAAATCCGAAGCATGAGCTGTATGACTGGACTAACGGGGCTTTCTACGCCGGAGTTTTTGCTGCCTGGGAAACGACGGGTAAAAAAAGGCTGTGGAATGCGATGATTGACATGGGCGAAGCGAACGAGTGGAAGCCCGGGCCGCGTTTGCAACATGCAGACGATCATGCGATTTGTCAAACCTATATCGATTTGTACCGGGTTGAAAAGGATCAGAAAATGATTGAGCCTTTCCGCAAAACGGTGGACGAAATGATAGCAACCCCTTATAAGACCGGTGAGATTCGTCCAATTACCTGGTGGTGGTGCGATGCCTTGTTTATGGCTCCGCCGGCTTTGGTTAAATTAGGGGTGACCTTGGACGAACCGAAATACCTTGAATTTAGCGACAAGCTATTTCGGGAAACCTACGATTTGCTTTTCGACAAAGAAGAGAATCTGTATGCCCGCGATATGATGTATCAGACCAATTGGAAAGAGCCAAAAACTGAAGCCAATGGTGAAAAGATATTTTGGTCGCGTGGCAATGGCTGGGTGATGGGCGGCTTGGTTCGTGTGTTGGATGAATTGCCTGCGGACTACGAAAACCGGGCCTTTTATGAGGATCAGTTTTTGAAAATGGCGGAAAGGATTAAATCGCTTCAACAAGACGACGGACTTTGGCGCGCCAGTTTGTTGGATCCAAAATCCTATCCAGGAGGCGAGGCGAGTGGGTCCGGATTCTTCACTTATGCTTTGGCTTGGGGCGTGAACAATGGCTTACTTGAAAAATCGGAATATCAACCAGTCGTAGAGAAGGCCTGGATTGGACTGAATGGCTTGATTCAACCAGATGGGCATGTTGGCTGGACGCAGCCTATTGGAGCCGATCCGCGTGCCAACTTTACCAACGACAGCTGGGAAGTGTACGGTACCGGAGCGTTTCTGCTGGCTGGTAGCGAAGTGATTAAAATGGATTGGTAAGCTCTGTTAACTTCTACCGAAAAAAAAGAAAGCGGCCTTTCAGGGAAAGCCGCTTTCTTTGTTGATAATCAGGCGTATTTATTCAAAGATGTTTTTCATCTTCTCAAAAAAGTTTTTGTCACCCGCTCCGGGCGTGTGCTTGAAGTTGGGTGATTCCTGTAATTTCTCCAGCATTTTGCGTTCTTCGGCCGAAATATTCTTTGGCGCCCACGCATGAATGCGAACGAGTAAATCGCCTTTTCCATAGCCATTTACATCAGGCAGGCCTTTTCCTCGCAAGCGCAGAATTTTTTCGGGTTGTGTGCCGGCTTCAATTTTTACTTTCACCTTGCTTTCAACCGTTGGTATTTCAGCTGTTGTTCCCAAGGCAAAATCGGGCAGGCTTAGAAAAAGATTGTAAATTAAATTGTTGCCATCGCGAATCAAATCCGGATGGTTTTCCTCGGTAATAATCACCAGTAGGTCGCCATTCAAGCCACCACGACGGCCGGCATTACCTTTACCCGAAACGTTGAGCTGCATGCCTTCGGCCACGCCAGCCGGAATTTTGATGCTCACCACTTCTTCGTCGCGCACAACACCTTCGCCGGCACAGGCGCTACATTTGTTTTTAATGATTTGGCCTTCGCCGTTACAGCTGGGGCAGGTAGCCGTGGTTTGCATTTGCCCGAGCAAGGTGTTTGTTACCCGTGTCACATGACCGCTTCCGCGACAGGTTGAACAGGTGGTGTAATCGTTGCCTCCCTGGGCTCCGGTTCCATGACAGGTGTCGCAGGCCTTGTATTTTTTGAGTTTGAGTTTCTTCTCAACACCATTGGCAACTTCTTGAAGCGAAAGCGTGACTTTTACGCGTAAATCCGATCCGCGATGTACTCGTCTGCCGCCTCCCCTGGAGCCACCGCCGAATCCACCAAATCCACCGCCAAAACCACCTCCACCGAAAATGTCGCCAAACATGGAGAAGATGTCATCCATGGACATGTCGTGCTGGCTGAATCCACCGCCACCTCCAGCTCCACCAACGCCGGCATGGCCAAACTGGTCGTACCGTTGTTTTTTCTGCGGATTGCTCAAAACCTCGTAGGCTTCGGCAGCTTCTTTAAATTTTTCTTCAGCTTCCTTATTGCCTGGGTTTTTATCCGGGTGATATTGGATGGCTTTTTTTCGGTAAGCCTTCTTAATTTCCTCGGGCGAAGCGTTTTTACTTACTTCTAAAATTTCGTAAAAATCTCTTTTTGTCATACTTACTTTTTTTGTCTATTCGCCAATCACCACTTTTGAAAAGCGAATGACCTTATCGTTCATGAGGTAACCTTTCTGAATTACATCGACCACTTTCCCCTTCAACTCTTCTTTTGGAGCGGGAATTTTAGTGACCGCTTCGTGCAGATCGGTGTCAAAATCTTTCTCTTTGGCCTCGATTTCAGAAATTCCGTTTTGCTTCAGGAATTCTTTGAATTTGCTATAGATCAAATTGATGCCCTGCTTTAACGGATCATCGTCTTTCATGTTGCTGAAAGCCATGAGTGCGCGCTCAAAGTCGTCGATTACCGGCAAAATGTTGACAATTACACCTTCGCCACCCGACTTGATCAGCTCCATTTTTTCTTTCATGGTCCGCTTGCGGTAGTTATCAAATTCGGCCTGCAGTCGAATGTGCTTGTCTTTCAGTTCCAGTAGTTCGTTTCCCAATGCTTCTATCTTTTCCGTGTTTTCTTCCTGTTTCGACTTTTTATTCTCTTTCTTGGCTTTTGCCTTCTTGGTGTCGGTATCTTTTTCAGCAGTTTTGTCTTGTTGTTTTTGAGCCGCGTTCTCTTTTAGTTCCGTTTCACTTGCTTGCTCTTGTTCGTTTTTAATCTTTTCTTCTGCCATTTTTTTCACGTTTTATATTATCGGATTGAGGATTACAAATATGTTGCCATTGCCTGCAACGGGACAATTTGGCACACCCGGATTGCAAATTGCTGACAAAATTAAAAAAAGAAAGGCAGCACGTGTGTGCTACCTTCCGGTGAACTGAAATTTATAATCTTATTTTAATAATTGCTCCAGTGCATTTTCCAGTGCTGCTCCGCGCAAATTCTTGGCGACAATAACGCCGTTGCCATCGATTAAAAAGTTTGCCGGAATACCACGAACTCCGTAAACCGCCGCATACTTGGCATGCCACCCTTTTAAATCGGAGACATGGTAGTCCCAGCTCAGCTGATCATCCTGGATGGCTTGTTCCCAGGCTGCTTTGTTTTTATCGAGCGAAACCCCAAATACGGTGAAGCCATTGCCGTTTTTGAATTTTTTATCTTTGAATTCTTTGTAGGCTGCAACTACTGCCGGATTTTCGCGACGGCAAGGGCCACACCAGGAAGCCCAAAAATCAATCAATACCATTTTGCCTTCGAGTGACGACAGTTTTAATTCTTTGCCATCGACAGATTGTTCTGCTATTTCAGGGGCTTTGTTGCCAATTTGCAGTCCAATTTTGACATCATCTCCTGCTTTCGACTGGATGGTCAAACCAAAGACCAAGGCCAGTGCTATAAAAAATTTCTGTTTCATCTGTTTCAAACTTTGTTAAAATAAATCGAGCTCAATAATAGTAAAAATGAGTACATGCAAGGAAGTTGAGTCTTGATTTTTGAAAATATTAACAAACTGAACGGGGCTTGTGTTTTAATTCACCCGCTTAATGTCGGCTCCAATGCCCTGCAGGCGCTGGTCAATGGCTTCGTAGCCGCGGTCAATTTGTTCGATGTTGAAAATTTCACTTTTACCCTTAGCCGAAAGGGCAGCGATGAGCAAAGCCACTCCCGCACGAATATCGGGCGATGACATGGTTGTTCCCCGAAGCATGTGTTTTTTATTCAGTCCGATCACGGTTGCGCGGTGCGGATCGCAAAGGATAATTTGTGCGCCCATGTCGATCAATTTATCAACAAAAAACAGGCGGCTTTCAAACATTTTTTGGTGAATGAGAACGCTGCCATTGGCTTGTGTGGCGACAACCAAAAAAATGCTCAGCAAGTCGGGGGTCAAACCAGGCCAGGGGGCATCAGAAATATTCATAATCGATCCGTCGATAAACGTTTCAATTTCATATTCATTTTGCGCTGGAATAAAAATATCATCGCCCTGAATTTGCAATTGGATGCCAAGCCGTTTAAAGGCTTCGGGAATGATTCCCAGGTGTTCAACTCCTGCGCTCGGAATGGTGATTTCCGATCCGGTCATGGCAGCAAGGCCAATAAAACTGCCCACTTCAATCATGTCAGGCAAGATGGTATGTTTGCAGCCGGTCAGTTCGTTTACCCCTTCAATACGTAACAAGTTGGAGCCAATACCGTCAATTTTGGCACCCATCGAAACCAGCATTTTGCATAGTTGCTGCAAATAGGGTTCACAGGCGGCGTTGTATATGGTGGTGATTCCTTCGGCCCTAACGGAAGCCATCAAGATGTTGGCTGTTCCGGTAACTGAAGCTTCATCAAGCAACATGTAGGCACCCTTCAGTTTTTTGGCTATGACTTGATAAAAATGCTGATCTGCTTCGTAAGTAAATTCGGCGCCCAGCTTTTGAAGTCCGACAAAGTGGGTGTCCAGTCTTCGTCGTCCAATTTTATCGCCTCCCGGCTGAGGAATCAGCGCCTGTCCGAAGCGGGCCAGCAGAGGACCGACGATCATGATGGATCCACGCAAGCTGGCTGCTTGTTGAGCAAATTGTTCTGACTTGAGGTGTTCCAAATCAACCTGGTCTGCCTGAAATTGGTATTCTCCCTTTTTCAGGCGCGTGGTTTTTACTCCCAGCTCGCCAAGAATTTCAATCAGCTTCATC
>NZ_LGIA01000187.1 GCF_001270965.1 Sunxiuqinia dokdonensis
ACACCATTCCGAAAAAACCTGCACTGACCAAAATGCCGCCCAAGTCAGATCGGGTCAGCTACGGGAAATACCTGGTAACTGCTGCGGCTTGTAATGACTGCCACACCAGACAAGAGAAGGGCCAATTTGTTGGCGACGCTTTTGCCGGCGGAATGGAGTTTAAATTCCCGGATGGCGCTGTTTTACGATCAGCCAACATCACGCCGCATGAATCCGGCATCGGACTTTGGACTGAAGAACAGTTTATTCAGCGCTTTAAAGCCTATTCAAAATCAAACTACACACCACACCAGGTTGCTCCCGGCGAATTCCAAACCATCATGCCGTGGACTTTTTATGCGGAAATGGAAACCGAAGATCTCCGTGCAATTTACGCCTATCTGAAAACCCTGGAGCCGGCTGAAAACCAAGTGGTTTTATTTTCGCCGGCAAACTAACAACAGGTTTCGCGCTGGAATTCAGCCAAAAAGCAACAGCTGCTAAATATCAACCAGGTTGTGTTTCAGCGCGAAAATTATAAGCTCAATAATATTCTTGGCCCCGGTTTTTTCCATCATATTTGCCCGGTGACTCTCCACGGTCCGGTCAGCGATAAACAACTTGTCAGCGATTGTTTTCATTGGAAGGCCCTGGCATGAAAGCTGCAAAACTTCCAGCTCGCGTTTCGAAAATTCAACATCGGCAACCAAAACACCACCACCGCTGGGTTTTCGTTCGGTCTGGCTTGAATCCAACTGAAACTCATGTTGTAGCCGCCGGCTTAGGTTCTCCGTCAAATTGACATCTGCATTTTCCAGAATTTGCACCAAATTCGAGTACGAAACACTGACGCTCTCCACATTTTTACTGGCAGGAGCCAGCAAGCCAATCAGCACCGACGCGCCATTCTGCTCGGACCCGCGAGCAATCCGGACGGAAAAATTTTGACGGTCGCCACTGGCCACTTCAATCTCAATTTCATCCTGAAAACTGTTTAACAAGCCATAAGCACATTTATCGATTCTCTCTTCCAGTCTTTGGAAGTTTTCCGATCCAAATAATTTCGAAATCGACAAACTTGTCACATCAGTCTGCCGACACCCCATCAATCGTGAGAAAGCCGGATTGATTTCAAAAATCTGATCACCACTGAATAGAAAAATCCCATTTGTCGAGTTTTCCACAAACGCCTGGTAACGGCTTCGACCCAAACTAATCAGCGCCTCGTATTTTTCAATCCTCACTTGGATGGAGCGCAAAAGCGTTTCGTTCTGAAATGGTTTGATGATATAGTCATCGACGCCAAGCTCCATTCCAAACCTGATTTCGCGTAAATCAGACTTCCCGGTGATGAAAATGAATGGAATTCTGTTGGTGAAACTACTGTCTTTTAAGACATTAAAAACCTGGTATCCATTCACAGGCGACATCTTTATGTCGCACAGAATCAGGTCAGGCTTCCCTTCATAGGCCCGTTGGATTCCTGCTGTGCCTGAATTGGCAACATCGGCCTCATACCCGTTGAGCACCAAAATATTTTTTAGTGTCGTCGAGAAGGCCAGGTCATCCTCAATGATTAAAACTTTCCTTTTTGTCATCTATCAAAATGAAAAATCGAGAATTGCTTCCCGAAAAATGGTTCAACTCACCAACTAAATTAAACCATCTCGTTAAAACTTGCCAGTGTTCTACACAGCAATTAGCGAACTGGCTGTTTCATGATTTAAACCATCCATTTCATCTAATAAATACCTATTTCCCCGGAATACTTTTCAGCGTTTCCACCAAAAAATCCCAGAATTTTTGCACACTCGTAATGTTCACCTTTTCATCGGGCGAATGCGGAAAACGAATGGTTGGTCCGAAAGAAATCATATCCCAATGCGGATAAGTTCCTCCGAGAATACCACACTCCAATCCGGCGTGAATGGCTTTTATTTCGGGCACCTTACCGTATTTCTGCTGATAAACAGACTGCATGGTTTTCAAAATGGGTGATGCCATGTTCGGCTGCCAACCAGGATAAGCCCCTGTGAATTTCACTGTTGCACCGGCCAGGCCAAAAACAGCATCAATCCGCTTGGCGAGACTTTCTTTAGCCGAGTCAACCGAACTACGCATCAGGCAAGCAATATCAATGGTTTTTCCAACTACATCCGATTTGACACTGGCCAGATTCGTCGAGGTTTCCACCAAACCCGCAACCGAGTCACTCATCCGGATCACACCATTGGGACAAGCCAGTACACTTTTAGTCAGTCGTATTTGGGTCATTTCATCGATTAACTCAACAGGCAAACCACACTCAACCACCGTTAGTTTCATGTCGGGCTCCGTAGCGGCCAATTCAGCCTTAACCGACAAAAATTCATCCTCAACGATTTCTTTCAACTCATCAGCCTTATCGCCTGCAACAGTGATCACGCCAAAAGCTTCGCGTGGAATAGCGTTGCGTAAGCTTCCGCCGTTAACCGATGCCAGTCGGGCACCAAGCTGCTGGTGCGCTTCATTAAGCAATCGAAAAAAGACCTGATTGGCATTTCCACGCTGTAAAATAATGTCCATGCCCGAATGTCCGCCTTTCAAACCCGTCACATTTAGCTCAAAAGCAGTCTGGGTTGCCGGAACTTCAGCTTCGGAATAGGTAAACCGGATGTTGGCATCTTCGCCGCCGGCACAACCGACATACAGCTCGCCTTCATCTTCCGAATCCATATTCAATAAAATATCCCCTTGTAAAACGTCTGGCGGCAGGCCTTCGGCCCCATCCATTCCGGTTTCTTCGGTCGCTGTAAACAACGCTTCTACCGGGCCATGTACCAAATCATTGGAAGCCAAAACAGCCATTGCAGCTGCCACTCCAATACCATTGTCGGCGCCAAGTGTTGTGCCGTTGGCCGTTACCCATTCCCCGTCCACAAGGGTTTCAATCGGATCCCTCGTGAAATCATGTTCCTTGTCACTGTTTTTTTGAGGAACCATATCCAAATGCCCCTGAAGTATTACACCCTTTCGGTTTTCCATGCCAGCAGTGGCCGGCTTCCTGATGATGATGTTTCCGGCGCTGTCCTTGATGGTTTCCAGCCCCAAGCCTTTACCAAAATCATAAACGAACTGCTGAATCTGTTCTTCATGGTTTGATGGCCGGGGTATTTGTGTTAGTTGGTAGAAATATTCCCAAAGTTTCCTGGGCTCCAATGCAATAATTTGTTGACTCATAACTTGACGTATTTATTTTCTTTGAACTGTGACCAAGATCACAGCTCGCTCTAAAGCTTTCTTAATTAATTCACTAAAATACAATTTAACGAACGAACGAGGCTTGACATATGTCAGTTGGAATAAAAAAGGCCCCGAACCAAACTGGCACAGGGCCTCCTTTCATTTTTTTCAATCGACCAAAGATGCGCTCGACGGGGATCGCCCAAGTCAATTACTCAACATCCAACACGCTTTTTATTGCACCCGTTTTTGGATGAAAGGCAATCCGGTAGGTTCCATCCAGCAAGCTTTCGGGCAGCGGGGCGACGGTTCCGAATTGGGCAATGGTGGCCCGGGTGGCAGCAATCAGGTTCATGCCATTCATAATTCGAATTTCGGCCTGACCGGGCACGCGGTAATAAACGCCACTGGGTCCTCCGGCAACGTTCAGTTTATTTTGTGCCGAAGCCAGGTTATCCAGCTTCTTCATATCCACAACCACCGGTTTTCCACTTAAATCAGTTTTTGGGAGCACCCCTTTTGTTTCAGAAAAACGAAAAGCAACTTCGCCCGAAACTGAATTTTCTCCCGGAATAAAATCGAAGCTGTAGTCGAAGGATTTCGTGTAGGTTTTGCCGATAAACAGCCCAACATATTCGGCTTCGAGCTGATCAAGTTCTTCCACCATCAACTCGTATGCGCGCCCGTCGGGAAGCTGCACATCGTAAGCATTGGCCAGCGACTTAAACCGGCGTTTGCGCAACTTCGTAATGGTATGTGCCGCTTCCTGCGCTTTTTCTTCAAGCGACTTCGTCACCAAAGCGCCGCGGGCAGTGGAATCTCCAATTTCAAAAAATGGGTTCAGCGACAAATCCGCAAACGGATAGTCGGGCGTTTTGGTATCGCCTAAAAAGGTGGAAACAGCGAACGCACCATCGCCGGGTACCGCTTCAGCATTAATTCCGGCCAAAATCCCCGACTCAGTCAGATTCAGCATGGACGCTGCGATTCCGGTTGATTTGTAAACCTGATCGGGATCCGCTTCACAAAAGGTCTCAATCTGAATATCGGTAATTGTCCAGCGCTCAAAATCGCCCGATGGCGCATTTTTCAATCCAAGCATCGCTTCGGCATATTGAAAATAAGGGCCGTGGAAGAATTTTTCCTGTTTAGCCTGTACATTAATCCGGATTCCGGTTCGGGGCAAGCTGTAAATCACCCCTTCGGTTGACACCAAAACGGTTCCGTCATCCTTCTTTCGTTGAGCTGAAACAAAGGTTGTTGAAACCAGAAAAAGAAATAGTATCCAATAAATTCTCATGTGCTTTATCTTTTAAATATGAAATCAATAAAAACGAACATACAATGAAACGTGGAAAGCAAAATTAGAACTTTTTCGCCCACTTTGTCAAAACAATAACCGGAAACCCGACCGTTTATTTTCTGATTTGAAAAAAAGCTTCACCTAAATTTTCGATGATATCGCTTGCAATCAGCGACAACTCATCGCACTGCACAGTCGCCAGATCTCCGGCCAGCCCATGCGCATACACGGCAACGCGGGCTGCATCAAGTGGCTCAAAGTCCTGAGCAAGGAGCCCCAAAACGATTCCGGTGAGCACGTCGCCACTTCCGGCGGTGGCCATTCCCGGATTACCGGTTGTATTGAAAAAAACGCGTCCGTCGGGCGAAGTGATCCGGGTGTGGGCGCCTTTCAACACCACAATCACCTTGTATTTTTGCGAGAAAGCCAACTGGCTTTGCAGGCCGGAGTAAGAATCGCCGGATGGGCCAACCAAGCGTTCAAACTCTTTCGGATGCGGGGTTAATATTGAATTTTCGGGTAGCAATGGCAGCCATTCCGGATGCATCGCCAAAATATTCAATGCATCAGCATCCAGCACCAGTTTTGCGGGCGACGCTTCGAGTAAGCGAAGCAAGGCCTTCCTGGTATTGGGCTTCACTCCCAGGCCCGGCCCGGCACCAACCGCCGAGAACTGCTGCAAATCAGAAAATTCAGTAAACATCAAATCCGACGCGTCAATAGAACACATGGCTTCGGGAACGGCCGTTTGAATAATTTGATAGGCCGAATGCGGAATATGCGCGGTGAGCAATCCCACTCCCGAACGTAAACATGCTTTCGATGCCAACAAAGCGGCCCCAACTTTTCCGTACGACCCGGCAATCAACAAAGCATGTCCGTAGGTTCCCTTATGCGAGAATTTTTTCCGAACAGGAATTTTATCCGAGATTTCTTCTGCTGTCAGAAAATGAAAAGGTGTTTCGGTTTCTGAAATAACTGACGGATGCAAACCAATAGGCAGCACCTCCCACCTTCCTAACAAAGCTTCGTGTTCCGGGAAAAAGAAACTGAGCTTGGGAAATTGAAGCGTCAGGGTGTAATCGGCTTGGATTACCGCCCCCAAATCGTTGTTTGAGTTATCTTCTCCAAACAGGCCGCTTGGAATGTCAATCGCCACCACCAACGCTCGGGAAGCATTCAGCGCTGCGGCAATTTGCAAGGGCAGGCCATCGAGCTTTCGGCTCAAGCCCGAACCAAACAGGCCATCCACAACAACAGCGTCATCCGGAACAGCCGGAATGGACTCCTGACTTTCAATTCGGCCTAACTTCACTTTGCCCTGTTCTTTTAGCCGGTGCCAATTTTCCGCAGGCTCAGCTTGCAGTGGCTTGCCAAAATCAACCAGAAAAACTTCGCAGATAAAATCATGCTCGGCCATGATCCGGGCAACCGCCAGGGCATCGCCGCCGTTATTTCCGGGACCTGCAAAAAAGATGATTTTTCTTTCATTTGAAAGATGATGAATCAGCCAGTTGGCAATCTGCAGCGCAGCCCGTTCCATCAGGTCGATGGACGCAATGGGCTCCTGCTGAATAGTGAATTGATCAATCGCTGCTATTTGTTTCGTTGTAAATATTTTCATGGGCATGTACTTTCCCCGAAAGTACAAAAACAATGGCAAAAACCATAGGCTCACATCCCGACAACACGAGTTGGAAAAACATTGGCATGTCCATCTGATCCAGACCTTGACAATTAATAATGCTGACATTTGACCAACTATAGAAGCAAAAAGATGTTTATATTTGCTTCCTTCAAAACAAAAATATAGAGCTATGGCTAAAGATCAGAATACTGCTTTCTTCGGACACCCAGTCGGGTTGTCGTCTTTATTTGCCACGGAAATGTGGGAAAGATTTAGTTATTATGGCATGCGCGCCCTGTTGGTGTTGTACTTAACAGCCACCTTTGCCAACGGGGGTTTCGAGATGGCAGAGTTGGATGCCTTCACCATCTACGGTATTTTTACCGGGCTGGTGTATGTCACTCCTATTTTGGGTGGTGTACTGGCCGATAAGATTCTGGGCCAGCGCAAAACCATCTACATTGGAGGTCTTACCATGGCCATTGGCCAGTTTTTACTGGCTTCCAGCGCCATGATTGACGGCGCTGATCCGGCTTTCCGCCAAACCATTTTCTATGCCGGACTCGGTATTCTCATTCTCGGAAACGGATTCTTTAAGCCAAACATTTCGACGATGGTTGGTGAGCTTTACGACAACAATGATCCACGAAAAGATGGTGGATTCACCATTTTCTACATGGGAATTAACCTCGGCGCTTTTATTTCGCCGCTGGTTGCCGGAAAACTTGGCGAACAAATTGCCTGGGAATACGGCTTTATGGCCGCAGGTGTCGGGATGCTCATTGGCACTTTTTGGTTTTTCGTGCGTAGTCATACCCTTGGGCCAATTGGTATGCCGCCCAAAGTTAAAAGCGAGCGGGTTCGCCTAATCCTGCAAGACTGGATCGGCATTGTGGTGTATGTGGGTGTCATTGTGGCTTTGGTTTTTGGAATTATACTGGGTTGGAGCTCGATTTCGGGCGATGCTCAAAACTGGTTTGTCCGAATTTTGGCCATTGGCGGAAGCGCCTACCTCTTGCTAAGTATTTTCCGCGGAACTACCGGAAAGACAGAATGGAGCCGGGTCGCTGTAATTCTTGTACTGGCCGTTTTTAACATCTTTTTCTGGAGTGGATTTGAACAAGCTGGCACCACCCTCAATATTTTTGCACGCGACAACACCCAACGGATGATTGGTAGTTGGGAGATTCCGGCCACCTGGTTTCAAAGTGTCAACGCAATTTTCATCGTTCTGTTTGCTCCTCTTTTCAGTATTCTGTGGGCTCAGCTGGATCGGAAAAAACTGAATCCAAATACGCCAATGAAATTTGCCTGGGGAATGGCTATGCTGAGTCTCGGATTTGTTGTCATGGCCATTGCCTATACCAAATCAACTGCCGGGTCGGGCGATGGAAGCGTGTTACTGGTTAGCCCGCTGTGGTTGGTCATGGTGTTCATGTTGCACACCTTTGGCGAATTGTGCTTGTCGCCAATTGGCTTATCAATGGTAACCAAACTGTCGCCACCCAAGCTGGTTTCAACCATGATGGGCGTTTGGATGGGCTCGTTTGCTGCGGGTAACTTTGTCGCCTCTCAAATGAAAGCCATCTCGCTCAAGCTCGAAGCTGCCATTGGACAAGAGGTGCAGGTTTTCTGGTTGATTGCCATTCAATCGGCGGTCATTGCCCTGATTCTGGTCGCCCTGTCACCCTGGTTAAAGAAAATGATGAAAGGAATTAAATAACCAAAGCACCCCCCCCAAGACATTAAAAAGCCCGGACTTTCCAGTTCGGGCTTTTTATTTTAACAGGGATATCGTTCATATATCCCTCTCCCAAAGAACCATATCCCTCTCCCGAAGGACTATATCTTAGGATATATCTATGGTGTCCTGGGATATCATAGATATATCCTAAGATATTTACTTCCTATCCTTGGATATTTACTTCCAATCCTTGGATATGGAAAGAAAAAAGACGAATATGCTCGTCACATTCGTCTTTTTTCTTTCGAACAGCGCCCTGTTTTATTCCCTAACACGCCATTCTTTGTCTATCCTGAATAAAAAAAAGAAGGGGCCACATGGCGGCCCCCTCTATCCAAATCTTTAAAAACCTTAATCTTCAATCGGGCGAAGCGTATCCGCGCCAATTGTCCCTTTCAGATCGTCAAGGTATGCCGGCGATGATACTTGCTTCAACCTGGCTTTTGCAGCTTTCAGGCGCTCGGGCAGGTTAAGCCGAACCGACGTTTCAGCAAAATTCTTGCGGCTGTTCACCTCTTCAATATAGGCCACATTCTTTGTCCATTGGGCGACATCGCGCTTCTGCTTTTCAACCAGGCGCTCCTTGTACCAATCGCTATTCAACACAGCCTCGCGGGTAAACATCGCACGAATATCGGGATGGTTCCGTCCTTTACCCTGATATTTACCGTCAATCATGATGTGAACCAGCGCTTTCAGCGGTGGACACAAGAGGTCAACGGTTCCGTCGCGCATATAACCTTCGGCCACCCGTTTCTGGGTTACTGATAGGTTCTCGATCGATGCCACGAACATATCCAGATCCTGCGTCTCAGGCTTCAGCATATCTTCGCTAAACACCGCATCGGGCTTACTAAAAATACGCCCCATAAAGTGGGTCACAAATTTCAGGGTGATCCGGTATCCCAGCAGGCTGGCATCGACCTCTTTCCCATTGTGTTTGAAATTCTCAACCTTTTCAAGATAGCCATTCGCAATCAGGAATTTCGGATCGCGCTCTTCAACAGTCATCCGGCACCAAATTTCGGGAATCAGCAAACTGATGTCGTGATCGACCTTGTAGTTTGGACCCACATAGCCGGCAGCCGATGAAAAGCCGTCGTAGCCCGTAAGAATATACGACAGGAAAGCATTGTTCAGGTCGGCGGCTGGCAGCAAGGAATTGAACGGGCCTTTGGTAAGCGCTCCTTCGGAACCAAAACCTGTGGTAGACGGAGACTTTCCGGTGATACTGCAAATAAAATCGATAAACAGTTCGGGCAATTCCTGATAATGTACCGGGTTGTACACCGCTAATGGCGGCACATTGTTTTCGGGTTCAGCCGGATTGTTTCTCCGACCAGGCAGCACCGCATTGACCGGAAACAACACTGGCTTATCGAGTGGCACTTTTCTGAAAATTCGGGTAGCTGTTTCCGCCACATATCGTTCAACCGGATTGACAAGGTCGGGCCGGGTTTGCAGGTAACGTGGGTTTTTCGATGGCAGTCCATCAACCAGTCGAGGCTCTGAGGGGACCACCAAATATTCGGGCGATTCGCTCTTCAGGAAATTGTTAATCAAATCTTTCACAGGCTGAGTGTACAACTCAAATCCAATGGCATCATCCTTAATTTCCTGCACTTGTGCGCGAGTCAGCGGTTCAAAGTTCGACAGGAAGGTATTCGGACTGGAAAGATCTTTCTCTCCTTGCTTATCGTACCCTTTTACGATACAATCATCGGGACGTTGAAACAGTCGTGACTCACAGTTTTTCAGAATCTTAACACTGGGGTTGGTGTATTTCGGGTTCAAATTCTCCAGTTTTGAGGCATCCAATGTTACCGAAGCCGAAATATCATCTTCCATTTGAACTTTGCTCGATGGATTGTAGTCTTGACGAAGCAAGAAGATTCGCCATGATTTATCCTGGTCGTGCCCCACACGTAGGTAATTCGACAACAACTTGTTATTTCTGAATTTCAATTCATTTCCGGGAATACCGTTCACCCGGTCAACGGAGAAATAACTCCGCCAGTTCTCGTCCCAGTCTTCGCTGTAATTTCCTTTAATCACATAAATCAGCACCTTAATTCGCTGAGGGAAAGAAGTTAGCCATTTGTTGTACTCATCGGTATATTCGTCCGATGGTGTGAGCAACTTAATGACGGAGCCCAACGAACGCCGGCGACTTAAAATATGCCGTGATTTATGGACTGAATAGTCGGCAGGAACTTTGAAACGCTTGGAGAAATCTTTTGACATGATCTCTTCCACCATATCCAAATCCGCGTTCAGATCGGTCACAATAACCGATCCCTGGATCATGGCATCCTTAATTGACTTTGAAATTTCAGATTTTCCACCCCCGGAAACAGTGCATGGTTTGTGGCAAAGTGTTCCTTCGGCCAAGGTTCCAACCAAATGCCACTTGGGACCTTCAATCCGCTTTTTCATTTCTACCCGGTAACCATTGGGGTAGATGTAGTATTTGTAGGGTAGCAACTTGATGCTTTGTTCTTTGCCAGCTTGTTCCCAGCTAATGGTCTGCTTCAACAAATCAAAAGTGGCATCTTCGGGAACATAAATTACCTGGGGATAGGTTTTATCGACCGCGTAGCCCTCCTTCTTCAATTCAAGCATGTCGGCAAATAAGTAGATAAAGGAGGCGAAGTTCATTCCATTGGTAGGCAAACGCTCATCGAGATACCACTTCTCTCCCAAGTTGTAGCTTCGGAAAGCGATTGCACCCCCGGCGTGTTCTTCTTCGGCCAAACCAAACAAGTTTGCTGAATAACCGATCATGGTTTTCACTTCCTTCTTGCAATAGCCGTAATAGTTATCAGCAATTAAGGTAATCGCCACGCCACGCTCATCACGGGCCGTAATTTTGAAAGCAGAACCATCATTGTATTTTTCATCGTCCTTTTTCCAACACATGCCATCGCGCTTTTGGCGTTCGGTCGCGTTGTCGTAATGAGGCAAGCCCAACTCTTTCTTGGTCAATTTGGTCAGGTGAGGCGCAAGGATGACGCAACCGGTATGACCGGTCCAGTTGGCTGGAGCTAATGCTGCGTCGTTTTCAGGAAGGAAAGGATCGCCCGCATTTCCGAAGATCGATTCAACAAAATCGAGGTTCGAAACCAAACTTCCCGGAGCCAGGAACTGAATCTCCATTGATTTTTCTTCAATTACTCCCGGCACTTCAGGAACAACAATGGGCCGCAGCATGAGGCTCACAAACAACTCGGCTGCGTTTTCCTGATTGGCCGTAAACGGCAGCTTCATGATTTCCTTTGGTGGATTTAAAGCAGCTTGCAACAGTTTGCAAAATGCCGATTTTGGCACTGCTTTTTTGTCATCAGGAATTGGCAAGCCACCTTCGCTGACATGAAAAACCCCTTTGGTGGTCCGGCGATCCTCTTTGGGGTTATTCAAAATGCCCTGTGAAGTTCGGTACGATTTAATGATGTCTGTTTCATGATAATCCGCATTCATGGGCAGGGAAACCATCCGGGCTAAGCCGTAACGGTCGAGAATAAACGGATGGTCAGGGAAAGTAATCGAATTATCGCCCGGAACGTCGCTCAGATAATCTTTCAAAAACTTTTGGATGCGCTCTCCCATTGGCGACAAGTTTTTTTCGAGTAAGCGGGACTTGATGTTGTAGTTATTTAGTAAGGGCATGGCCATTTCCAACAAATCAGACTTGGGTCCGTTATTGATGGTTGGGTAACCATCAGCAGCCAGCTTCAAATTGATGTATTGGATTTTTTTCTTGTCTGATACGATCGGTTCGTTCTGGTCAACACCAGCGATCCCAAAGGTTCTGTTTACAGTCATGATATCTAGTTTTTAATTGATAATTTGTGAAGAACGTCTTTTCATTTCTCTGAAAAACTCAGATTTTCGCTTCCTTTTATTTCTATAAATAGTACGTTCTTGTTCCATATAAGTTCATTCGCTGGCAGGCTCATTCGAGCAATCCAACTGGATTCAAAAATAGTCACGAAACGCTCCTTTCAGCCGAATTCGCGCGTCGATTCATCCAAGTTTAACGGAAAGATTACATCATCAAAAACGCATCTTTTGATCTTTTTCTCCGGCCAATATTTTGGGTTTATCTTTTCACATCGACCAATGCTCCGTCAATAATTTGTTCCACAACATCTTCGTCAAGCAAAGTGGAAATATCGCCCAAATTGGTGGCATCACCTTCAGCCACTTTCCTTAAAATACGGCGCATAATTTTACCGCTCCGGGTTTTGGGGAGGCCGGGAACAAGCTGAACCAAATCGGGACGGGCAATCGGGCCAATAATCTTGGTCACCCCTTGCATGATGCTCTTCCGAATGCCGTCTTCGCCTCCGGTTGACAACTCGCCACAAGCTACAAACGCATAAATTCCCTGTCCTTTAATGGCATGAGGATAGCCAACCACGGCCGATTCGTTCACCAGCGGGTGTTCGTTGATGGCGTTTTCTATTTCAGCCGTTCCGAGCCGGTGCCCCGACACGTTGATCACATCATCCACTCGCCCTAAAATTCGGTAATAGCCGTCTTCATCACGCTTGACACCATCGCCCGTAAAATACATCTTACTGTAACTCGAAAAGTAGGTCTGCCTAAACCGTTCGTGGTCGCCCCAAATGGTTCGTGCCATGCCTGGCCAAGGGTATTTAATACACAAATTGCCCTCCACCGAATTCCCGGTTAACTCCTTTCCTTCGTTACTGACAATCACCGGCTGTACGCCGGGCAATGGCAAAGTGGCAAATGAAGGCTTGGTTGGCGTGATTCCTGCAATGGGCGACACCATCACCCCGCCGGTTTCGGTTTGCCACCAGGTGTCAACAATCGGGCATTGGTTTCGACCTACATGATCATGATACCAGTGCCACGCTTCTTCGTTAATCGGTTCGCCTACTGTTCCAAGTACCTTCAGCGATGACAGTTTCTTTCCTTCCACAAACTCATTGCCTTTGGCCAGCAGCGCCCGGATCGCAGTTGGAGCGGTATAAAACTGGTTGACCTGGTATTTGCTGACGATATCCCAAAAACGGCCGGCATCGGGCCAGGTTGGAACACCTTCAAACATCAGGGTTTTGGCACCGGCCAGCAACGGCCCATAAACGATGTAGGTATGTCCGGTAATCCAGCCAATATCGGCGGTACAAAAATACACGTCGCCAGCGTGGTACTGAAAAACATTGCTAAACGTGTAGCCTGAATAAACCATATATCCACCGGTTGTATGCACAATCCCCTTGGGTTTCCCGGTCGAACCCGAAGTATAAAGAATGAACAGGGGGTCTTCGGAATCCATCTCTTCAGCCGGGCACACCTCCGACTGTCCGTCAACCGCTTTATGCCACCAAATGTCGCGGCCAACAACCATCTCAATATCTGATTTCGTCCTTTTCAGCACCACAACGGTTTCAATGCTGGAGCAATTTGTCAGTGCTTCATCTGCAATTTGCTTGAGTGGGGTAATCTTGTCGCCCCGAAAACCACCATCAGCTGTCAGCAATACTTTGGCTGCGGCATCATTGATTCGTTCTTTGAGCGCGTTGGCGGAAAAGCCTGCAAATACAACCGAATGAATGGCTCCGATGCGGGCACATGCCAGCAGAGCAATCGCCAACTCAGGAACCATCGGCATGTAAATGGCCACTCGGTCGCCCTTCCCTACTCCCAAACGGCGCAAGGTGTTGGCAAACTTATTCACTTCAACAAACAGTTCTGAGTAAGTCAGCGTTCGTGATTCTTCGTCAGGGTTGTTTGGCTCCCAGATAATGGCTTCCTGAGATCCGTGGGTGTACAAGTTGCGTTCGAAAATATTTTCGGTGATATTGAGCTTTCCGTTAACATACCACTGAATTTTGGGTTCATCAAAATTCCAATCTACCACTTTATCCCAACGTTTACGCCAAAAAAAACTCTCGCCTTGCTGGGCCCAAAAAGCCTGAGGATTAGCAACACTTTTTTGGTACTCATGAATATAGCCTCCGAGGCTATGAATTTTGTTTATCATTTTATTCGTTTTTTAGGTTGTCAAATTGAAGAAAATTAGACAACACTAATTTAAACTGAATAAAAATAAGATACAAGGTCGACTAATTAAAAGATCAATATTCAACGGTTTAGCGTATCGGGCAAGACATAAAAAGAGGCAGAATCCAGACCATACACATCAGCAAATCCAGTAATAAGTTGTCCATTTATCAGTAATAAATACTGAACAAAAATGACCCAAAAACAAATCATTTTGAACGGGTTAAGACAGCCACCCAACCATGCTCTGTTGGCGCACTAAGCTTCACGATTTCACCACCTGCTACCGTTTGCTCCGAGGCCCAGCTTCCGTGTTGAATATCCATCCACCTCAAGGAAAATTCCGCTTTAAAATCAGTCAAATTCAGGCCCACATCGCCTTTCCCGGTAAAATAAACCAAGTATGTTTCACCCGGATTTGCACTCAAAAAAGCTTCATTTTCATGACAGTCTGAAAGCAGTTCATTGCCGGGATGTAGCTCCCACCAGGAAACCACGGATTCAATTTGACGGACAGCTTGAACCTGTGCTATTGACCGTTCGGACAAACCAAGCCCCGAAGGCGGCCGGTGAAACCGTGCCGAAGCCACACCGCCCAGAATATGGCGCCACCACCGTTCAATTCCGTCCTGGGTGTTTCCGTGCGGGCCGCTGTCTGAACCGTAGGTTTTGACTGTATTCAACGGGCGGGGATGAGAGGAAAGGTACTTGCGAACCCACATGAGATTGTCCCAATGCACCTGTCCCATTTTCTGGTTATTCTGCGAAATATCACAATAAGCATAGCGCTCCGGACGATCAAAGGTTCGTTTATGCTGGTCCGACCTTAAATCCCAGTTATCCCACATTTCAGTAACACAAATCTTCTTCCCCTTCTTCCTTGCTTTTTCCTGAATGAATTTGGCCCAAAAAACTGCCCATTCTTCTTCACCCGCTGTTTCGTTATCTATGCAATACAAAACGTGATCAAACTTTAACGAAATGGAAAGCATTTTCTCTACGTAACGTTTCTGAATGTTTAACAAAACGGTATTATTTCGCTGCTGTGGCGTTGTGAAAAAGAACGGCTGCTGGTTGCGTCCGGGGTGATCGGGATAATCCAGCGCAAGGCCGGATTCTGATTCGTTGTAGTTGAGATTATTTTGGGGATTGTAGGGGTGAGGTGACCAGTGGTTTCGGGAATAGTCAAACCGATCCCACACTTCGATTTGAACAATGATATCACGCTTGCGGGTTTGTTTCAGAAAAAATTCAAACCGATTCCAATACGTTTCATTCCACTGATCCAGGTCATACTTTCCCTCGTCAAGCCGTTTAAAAGGATAAAGTTCAAAACCGCGGTCATGCCGGTCACTCATTGTATTGCGCACATAATTGGCCCCGATGGCTTTCATCGAATCAAGGTGCGGAATCAGCATGCTGGCCGGCCATTGAAAAAGGTTGTCATCGTCGCTTGCCCCCAACAGAAGCACGGGCTTGTTTTCGAATTGCCAAAACCAGGGATTCTGTTTCCACGGCTGAATACGCTTTTTATCATTCCGTTTGCTGCCAAAAGCAATCAGTGCAACACTACAAATAAAAAGTCCGACTAACGTTAGTTTCTTCATCTCTTCGTTGATTTTCCCGGGGCTTTAAACCCCGATTTTACATTGTCGAGTACCAGTACCCAGTCGTTTCCACGTCCTTGAGTTGGCGTACTGAATTGTCGAATCTCCTGATTTTTTATCCGGCCAATTTTTGAGACCTCGCCGGTTCGGCAATTGTACCACCAGGCTTTCGACTTTTTCCAGTCACATCGCTTGAGATTCAGCCTGGCATCAATTCCCGTGGGAATGTAAACCATCACAAAGTGGCTGCCCTTTGTGGCCACGATGAATTCCTTTTCCGGCATGTTGTCATTCAGAATGATTTCCTGAAAAGGAACCCGGTCCGTCAGCGGGCGGCTTTCTATTAAACGACGCAGGTGAATCATGTCCCAGGCTCCGGGCAAGTCCAGGTCAGCACGCCAGCTGTTTCGGGCAAAACCAATGGGCTGACGTCCTTCGGCCAACATTTGCCAAATGGCATGGCAACCGTAAGTTACGCCAAAACCGCCCGAAAAAACGCCCCAATAGCATGCCTGCCGCACGTCCACATCGTTGAACCAGCCAAGCGTTTCGGGTTTCCAATTGTGTGGATGATCTTCGTACCGAGGTTCGCCATCCAACACTGGTTTTGTGGGTTGGCGATTATAATCGGGTACCATCAGACGTTTAAAAATGGCATACGACCGCTGCCCATGCCCCGTCTGCATCATATTGAAGTCGAGCCAGTCGCTTTCGTGAAACCATTTTGACGAACTGGATTCGCCGGATGGATGGTAGGTCATCAGGTGGTTTTTATCAACCGATTTGATGCCACGGGCCAGCGCATCCCAAACCGCAAAATTATCACCACCACCCAACCGGTCGCCCCCGTTGATCCAGATGATGTTTTTGAAATTGCGGTAGCGCTTTCCCAAAATTTCGCCGTAGGCAAAAGCATTCGCTTCATTAAAAATGACCGGGCCAACCCCCCATTTTTTATCCACCTTGTCGCCCCAGGTCGGAAGCAGACCAACAAACATTCCTTTTTCTTCCGCTTTCCGAATCACCCAATCAACATGAGCAAAATACGCTTCATTCACCCTCGTCGGGTCGTTATCAATCAGCGGTTTATTCCCTTCGGCATTGGGCGTGTTGAGCCCGTCGAGCTCGGCCAAAACAACAGCCTGAATCACGTTAAAACCCTTCTCCCTGCGATCCTCCAGGTACTCCAGGGTTTCGTCCTTACTGAGGCGGTGAAACAGTTCCCAGGCGGTATCGCCCATCCAAAAAAATGGCGTACCATCTTCAAAAGTAAGTAACCGATTATTTTCTGCGACAAGCAGTTTACCATGCGAAAACTCAACAGCTGGTCCCTCCCATACGATTTCCTGTGACAGAACTTGAAAAGAAAAGGTAATCAAACAACCAAAGAACAGAAGTGGCTTCATAGTTTTGCAGTTTAGGCTCGTGGTTAAACGACAGGAATTTACAACTTTTGATTCAAACTGGCGAAAATCTCCCTCCATTTTTCATTTTGAACACAAAGCAAGTAACGTAATTCGTTCAAAACTCACTTCAAAACAAAGGAAAGTCGGTTGGTTAAAGGCGAACAAAAAAAATTAGCTTATACAGCACTTTTAAAATTTCATGAACCATATTTTTATATATTTGGCCGCGGGGATAATTGATTGATGCGGTGTGAGTAAACTTCTTTTCCATACATTCTTTTTTTTGGTTTTATTGGGGCATCTAGCCTTCGGTTATGGTGCTGTATCGTTTATACATTATGGCACCCAAGACGGCCTTCCCGAATCGCAAATCAAGTTTATTGCGCAAGACTCCATCGGGTTTATCTGGCTGGCCAGCGACAACAGCCTCATGTGCTTTGACGGGCACCACTTTAAATCGTACCAGAACCGAATTGGATTGGACCCAATCCTGCCGGCAGACAAAATCTCCTCGCTTTATGCCGACTCAAAAGGCACGTTATGGGTGGGTTCCAACAATGGGATTTTTCGTTACAATTTTCTGACCGATCAATTTCAGGGTGATTTCGAGGAGTTGGATAAAGTTTACATCCATGATCTAGCAGAAGATCAACAAGGACGGCTATACCTGGCAACAGACGAAGGCTTGGCCTTGTTTGAACCGAAAACGCAGGAAACAAAATGGTACACAGGCCCCAATCAGTCAGCAGACCAAAAACACGAACTGCCTGATCTGGATAACATTAAACTGGTTACCCTTCAGCCCGATGGCCGCCTGTGGCTGGTCCCATTCGATGGCGGGCTGTATCGCTTCGATCCGCAAACCTTGGAGCTTGAAAGCTTCCCCGAACTAAACGGAACAGCACTTGATCAGCTTTACCTCACCCAAATCGCCTACCTGGACGACCGACTGTTTATGAGCACGCTTTCCACTGGATTTTTCGAATTTGATCCGGAAAACCAAACACTTAAGAATTACACCTTTGAAGATCAGACTTACGATATCCACCATTTTTCAGCCGAAAAAAACGGAACATTCTGGCTGGCCTCCAACAGCGGGCTGATTCGCTATAACACTCACACACAAGATTATCAGCGTTACACAAACGTTCCGGGCGATCCGCTCAGCCTTGAGCGAACGGCAGTGGATTACGTGATGCTGGATCGCGACAACGACCTTTGGACTTCGTCGGGCATCAGGGGAATCAACTACGGCATAAACAATATACCATTTGAGCATCTTATGTTTTCACAAGATTTGGGGTACACCCTATTTCAAAAAGAAGTCCATGCCATTCATTTCGATTTCGAAAACAACATGTGGGTGGGGTATGAATCAGGCCTGGTCGAAAAGCACGATCCCATCACATACACCAAGACGCAACATTGGATCAAATCAAAAAGCAAAAGCGGACAGACCGGTGCCATTTTCGGGATTTTTGAAGATAGTCGGCGTAATATTTGGGTTGGCGGCTGGCAAAGTGGCCTGCAAAAACTGAACCGGGTAAGCAACACATTTCAACACGTCAGCCTGAAACCTGATTCGATTTCGGACTTTCTGGAAACCGCCGATATTCGTGATATTGTTGAAGATGCGGAAGGCAACCTGTGGCTGACCGTTCACGGTAATGGCATCATCAGGTACAAGCCGGCAAGTGGGCTGGCACATCAGTTTCGACATGACCCAAACGACCCAGACAACTCGCTTTCGAACGATTTCACCTTCAACATGGCTGTGGACAGGGACAACAACCTTTGGATTGCAACGGCTCACGGAATCTCCAAATTCAATCCAAAAAGTCAACAGTTCTCCAATTATTACAACGATCCGGAAAACCTCATGAGCCTGTCGAGCAACACGGTACAAACCATCCACTGTGACCAGAGCGGATTTATTTGGGCAGGAACGAACAACGGCATCAACGTGTATTGGCCGCAACACGACCAGTTTTTGCCAATTGCCGACGAAACAACCATCAACAACCAGAATATCTCATCCATCGAATCGGTGAAACCCGGCGAAGTTTGGACAAGTACAAAATCCGGCATCTTCAGAATTCATTATTCATGGGATGATACCCAAAACTTCCAATACGATCTGGACTATTTTGCTCATACCGACGGTTTGATTTCATCCAACTATTTTGATCGTTCATCGGCAACACATTCCGATAGCATCATCTATTTTGGCGGAAACGAAGGCGTCGACTTCTTCAATGTTTACAGCTCGTTCGACGCGCTTAACTTCACTTCAAAAGCCATCATCACCGAAACCTCGGTTTACGGGAAGCCCGTGTTCCCGGCGTATTCGAAAGATGATCCTTCGTTGCGCGAACTGGAACTGAGCCACCACCGGCAAATGATTTCGTTCCGGTTCACTTCGCTAAACTTTGTCGGCCCGGAAAAACAAAAGTACCGCTACAAACTCGAAGGGTTTGACGAGCAATGGATTATTCCGCAAACGGAGCAGGTTGCCACGTACACCCGATTAAAACCAGGCACCTACCTCTTTCGGGTTGAAACCACCGACCGGCTCGGAGAATGGAACAGCCAGGCAAGCGCGATCCGGCTAAAAATAAAACCGCCATTTTGGATGACGATCCCATTCATCATCTTTTCAATCGCCCTGGTGATTGGCGTGTTTGTGCTCATCCAGCGACTGCGCAACCGGGCCCTGCTCAGAAGGCAGTTTCAGCTAGAGATGATCATCGAAGAGCGCACCCGCGAGTTGCAAACAAAAAATCAGGAACTGGAAAAAGCCAACCTGACAAAAAATAAGTTTTTCTCCATCATTTCGCATGATTTGAAAAGCCCGTTTTCAGGACTTTTGGGCTTGCTCGACTTGTTAAGCAATGCAGATGAAAAAGAATTTGAGCAGGAAAAAGACATGCTTAAACTCGCGAATGATTCGGCTAAAAACATCTACAAATTGCTGGAAAAACTGCTGACCTGGGCCAATGCTCAATCGGACAAATTGCGCTATCATCCTGCCGAAAACGATCTGAGTAAAATTTTACACAACAACATTGAGTTGAGCCGGGAACCCGCAACGCAAAAAAACATTCAGATCAAAGCCCAATTTCCTGATCAACTGATTGCTGTCTTTGATCCCGACATGATTGATACGGTCGTCCGCAATCTACTCAGCAATGCGATTAAATTTACCAAACCAGAAGGCACCATCGGATTGACCGCCGAAAAATCAAACGACGAAGTCGTCGTTCGGGTTGCCGACAATGGGATTGGCTTGAGCCCGGAGCAACAAACAAATTTGTTTGACTTAACTCGAAATCAACGCAGCGGAACCGCTGGGGAAACGGGAACTGGCCTTGGGTTGCTCATCTGCAAAGAATTTGTCACCAAAAACAAGGGCGAAATATGGACCACACCCAACCGCCCGAACGGCACCATATTTCACTTCACCCTGCCTGTAAAATAAATTCTCTGCAGGATGTCTCCGCGCTTTCGTTTGCTCGTCCAAAAAATTCGACTAGCTTTGTAGACTGATTAGTCGATTTACTATGAATGAGAAAAGACAACAAATACTGGAAGCGGCCCTCAAACTATTTGTAACCAATGGTTTTCATGCCACACCAACCACTAAAATCGCTCAAACCGCCGGCGTGGCTACCGGCACCTTGTTTCATCATTTTAAAACCAAAGAAGAGCTGATTAACACCCTGTACCTGGAAACGAAAGATGTTTTAATCCAGTCCCTGTCAAGCCAGGTTGATCAGCAGGAAACCATTAAAGGTAAGCTTCGTCAGGTTTTCTTCAACGCCATCCGCTGGGCCGTAAATCATCCCGAGCACCAGCAATTTTACGATCAATTCAGCAATTCGCCTTTCATCTCCAACATCACGCGGGAGCTTGGCCATCAACGGTTTCAGTTCATCTACGACCTGTTAAAACAAGGACAGGAAAACGATATGCTAAAGCCGATTCCCATCGACCTTTTGTTTGAAGCCATCCAGGGAACCTTAAATGGAATTACAAAATACCTGATGGATCATCCTGACAAAATAACCGATGAACAATGCCTGGAAAGTGCTTTCGCATTGTACTGGGATACTTTGAAAGGCTGAAAACGATGGAACCGTCAATCGACTGAATAGTCACGAAGAAACTCAACACAGAAAAATACAGAAGAAACAATGGAAACAATGGATAAAAGTAAACCCATACTGGTGACCGGAGGAACCGGTTATCTGGCATCGTGGATCGTTAAACAACTGCTCGACGAAGGCTTTCGTGTGAACACAACGGTCAGAGACAAAGCCAACCAGCAAAAATACCGACACTTGCTCGACATGGCCAGCAAAAGTGAGGGCCAACTATCTGTTTACGAAGCCGACCTGCTGCTCGACCATTCATTTCAGCAAGCGATGGACGGCTGCGAACTGGTGATCCACACCGCATCGCCATTCAAAATTTCGGGCATCAAAAATGCCGACAAGGAGCTGGTGCAACCGGCCTTGCAGGGAACGCGCAACGTGCTTTTTTCGGCCAACGATTCCAAATCCGTCAAACGGGTAGTGCTCACGTCAAGCATCGTGGCCATGGTGGGCGATGCCATTGACGTACACGAACTGCACAAGGGCGTGTTCAACGAGAAATGCTGGAACGCCACCAGCTCGGTCAATCACCAACCTTATCCATATTCAAAAACCATGGCGGAAAAAGAAGCGTGGTCGATTGCAAAAAAGCAAAACCGCTGGGATCTGGTCGTCATCAACCCGGGCTTTATTCTTGGCCCATCGCTGAGCCAGCGAACTGATTCCACCAGCATCGGCCTGATGATTCAGCTGTTTTCAGGAAAATATAAAACAGGCGCCCCAAAAGGCGATCAAGCCATTGTTGATGTTCGCGACGTAGCCCGGGCCCATATTCTGGCAGGGCTGACGGCATCGGCTAGCGGGCGGCACCTCACCGCAGCCCATCAAAAAGACTTCCTGGCCATTGCCGATGTCATCAGAAAACAATATCCCAAGTATCGGCTCCCGAAAAAATATGTTCCCAAATGGCTCTTTCAGCTTGTTGGTCCCTTCATGGGATTCTCGCGAAGCTTTGTCAAGCTTAACGTGGGTTACGATTTTGTATTTGACAACTCGTATGTGAAAGCGGATCTGAAGATGAGCTTCACCCCCTTCGAGAAGACCATTACCGACCACTTTAACCAGTTGGTCGCAGACAAACTAATCCCTGATTTAAGATGATGAAAAAATTGACCGCCAACCTCATTGGAGCCACCGGACTGGTTGGCAGCCATTTGCTACAGCAACTGCTAAACGACGATCGCTTTGAACAAGTGCGGGTTTTCAGCCGTCGGGCAACCGGTCAGTCGCACCCAAAGCTCAACGAACAGCTGGTAAATTTTGATGAAATGACTGAATGGGCCTCACTCATCAATGGAGACGTGCTTTTCTCAACGCTGGGAACGACCCTAAAAAAAGCAGGTAGCAAGGAAAAACAGTTTGTAATTGACTACACCTACCAATACCAGGCTGCTGAAACAGCTGTGAAAAATGGGGTAGCTGATTTTGTCCTGGTCTCATCGGCCGGTGCCAATACCAACTCCAAAATTTTCTATTCGAGAATGAAAGGGGAGCTGGACGAAGCCGTTAAAGGGCTGGATTTCAAAAAGATTATCATCCTACGCCCATCCATCCTCGATGGCGACCGCCAGGAAAAACGGACTGCTGAAAAAATCGGGATCAAAGTCATGCGCTGGTTGACCCAGTATGTCTTCAAAAAATACCGTCCTATTCACGCCAAAACCGTAGCCCGGGCTATGATCAATTCGATTTTCAACGAAGAGCTCACAACCGACTATCTGATTTTCGAATTGGATGAGGTGGAAAAGCTGGGCGCCTAATCACCGATCTTTTGGCGGAAGAATATGGCTCTATTTGATTTATTAAGAGACTGTCTTATTTTTGACGGTTCCTATCTCTTTTAAGCGAATCGAAAATGAAAACTTCAGCCCTCATCTTGTTTCTGATCTTTCTCTCCAGTCAGACTTTCTCGCAACTGGTTGAAATCGATGGCATCCCAAGAGATACCTCTTTCACGCCTTATTCGGCCTGGATGAAGATCAAGAAAGATTTTCCGGATGCTGAAATTGTGAAGCCGCATTTGCCGGAAAACGTCAAAGCGACCTGCGACCTGGTTTACGCCAGCTTGCTCGAAACGAAATACGGCAAACGCGATTTGCATTTGGACCTTTTTCAACCCAAAAGCGAAGGAAAATATCCGGCCCTGATTTTAATCTTTGGCGGTGGCTGGCGTTCGGGCAGCAAAGCGGCGCAAGGGCCCATGGCACAACAAATCGCCGCCAAAGGATATGTCACCGCAACGGTTGAATACCGCCTGTCGCCCGAAGCACTTTACCCGGCTGCGGTGCACGACATTAAAGCCGCCATTCGCTACTTACGGGCTAATGCTGAAAAATACAACATCGATACAGACCGCATCGCCATTTCCGGAAGCTCGGCCGGAGGACAATTGGCCGCATTGGTTGGCATGACCGCCAATGTGGAAAAATTTGATGGCTATTCCGCAAACATGAATCAGCCGGTAAGTATTCAGGCCATTATCGACATGGATGGCATCCTGGACTTTACCGATCCCAACGAAAGTGCAAAGGATGATGACCCCAACAAACGCTCTGCCGGCGCCTACTGGTTTGGGGCAACTTACAAAGAAGCGCCCGAAAAATGGGTGGAGGCATCGCCCTTGATTTATGCCGGGAAAACCACACCCCCGATCTTGTTTATCAACAGCGCATTGCCACGCTTTCATGCCGGTAGGGATCAGGTGATTGAAAAACTGGACGAATACGGAATTTACACCGAGGTACAAACCATTCCTGATACGCCGCACCCGTTTTGGCTGTTTCACCCGTGGTTTGATCAAACGGTCAACTACATGGTGACCTTCCTTGATAAACAATTTAAATGATAAAAAAATGAAACTTTCGAAATACTTTTTCTTCCTTGGAATGTTCCTCTTTTCTGCCGGTCTGGCGTCAGCTCAGCACGAAACAAAACTGACTGTTGCGCAAGATGGCAGTGGTGATTTTTCGACCATCCAGGAAGCCATTGATGCCAGCAAAGCCTTTCCCGATGAGCGGGTGACCATCTTCATCAAAAATGGAATTTACCGAGAAAAAGTACTCGTGCCGGCCTGCAACACCAAGCTTTCGTTGATTGGCGAGAGCGCCGAAAAAACCATCCTCACCTACGACGATTATTTCGATAAAATTGACCGGGGAAGAAACAGCACCTTCTACACCTATACGTTAAAAGTGGAGGCCAATGATTTTCATGCCGAGAACCTGACCATTGCCAACACGGCCGGCCCCGTAGGGCAAGCCGTTGCCCTGCATGTGAATGGCGATCGGTGCTCGTTTACAAACTGTCGCCTCCTGGGACACCAGGACACGCTTTACACCGAAGGCGAAACCAGCCGACAGTATTTTTCCGACTGCCACATTGAAGGGACCACCGACTTTATTTTTGGAGAAGCCACTGCGTTTTTCGAACGTTGCACCATTCACAGTTTGAGCGATTCGTACATTACCGCGGCCAGCACGCCCAAAGGGAAAGCGTTTGGCTACGTTTTTAAATCTTGTAAACTGACAGCCGCCGAAGGTGTCAAAAAAGTTTTCCTCGGCCGTCCGTGGCGCGATTATGCTCAGGTTGTTTTTATGAATTGTGAACTGGGTGCCCACATTGTATCGGAAGGATGGGCAAACTGGGGCGGCACCTCACGCGACCAAACCGCTTTTTATGCAGAGTACCAAAATTCGGGTGAAGGAGCTCCAAGCGGGCAACGCGTGGGCTGGAGCCACCAACTCACAAAAAAACAGGCCCGGCAATACACCAAAGACAAAATTCTGGCTCCGGCAAGTGTTAATGAAGCCGCAGTGAATGTCTGGACAAATCGGGCAACCAACAACAGCTCAAAAAATTAAAACGCCCGTTACAAACTCAGAATGTACCCCAGCGAAAGACGAAAAAACGAGCTCTCGTCGTAGCTGATGCCATCGCCCATGGTTTGCGGAAGGTTGTATATCCAGGCCGCTTCAAAATCAAATCGCTTGTACTTGATATTTAAGGGCAGTTGTAATTGCAAATTCATCAAGCCAAAAGCATCTTCAAAATAGTAGTCATATCCGATGTTGGTCACCGGATCAATGATTACTTCGTTTAACTGGTACTCAACCAGTTCAGAACCAAAATAAAGCGACACTTCCGGTTCGAGCCTGATTTGATCGTAGGTGCCCAGGCGAACCAAGTCCAGGTAGGCAAAAGCATCCCACGACAGGCTTGTGCCCACATCATCGCCGAGCAAAAAGTAAGCGTCGAAACGGGTGCCCAGGCTTTTGCTTTTTAGGGTGATTCCGGCATTGAGCGCACTGGAATAAAGCGGATCAAATTCGGGATCGTCATTGTTGAAGAGGAAATAATCATACGAAAAGCGATACCTGAAAAAATCCATTTTCTTCAGACTGTTACTGTATCCGCCCGTCAGGATTGTCGTGCGATAACCAGGATCGAGCTGGCTGTACCAGGCTCCCGAAACGCCGGCATAAAAGCCTTTGGAATGCAAATAGTACAGCTGTCCCGACAGATTGTGCTGCTGCACACCAATTTCGCGTCCGGCAAAAAAGGTCCGCGAGTCAAAACTACTGCGGAAGTATAAAAACTGAAAGCTCTTTTTTACGCCAAACAAGAAGCTCAGTTCATCATCGTCAAAAATCACCTCATTCAACAACGAATCAAGTCTTGCTTCCCGCAATTCATCCGTCATATGCGGCTGCTGGGCTTTCAGGCTTTGACTGAAAATAAGCATGAAAATAAATCCGATGGTAAGTAGTTTTCTCATGATGATAGCTTTCAATTATTGTCATTCCTAGTCATTGGGTGGTCATTAAGTTGTTTTAAAACGATCAATGACAATAAAATGACTATAAATGACTTTTTAATGACATGAAATAAACTGGCGGAAATTCAGTAAGATAAAGCCCGCGGCAACTGTTGTTGCCAGCGAGCTATACCTGCTCAATGGTCATTTGAGCTAGTTTCCCCCTTTACCATTTCCTTTGTGACCTCCCTGCTGAGCATTTTCCTGAGCTCTTTGCTGAGCTTGTTGTTGAACCTGTTCTTTCATTTGCTCTTCCATTTGAGCCTGGGTTGACTGATGAACCTGATTCCGGACACGTTGCTGAACGCCATCACCCAGTCCATCGGAGTTTTCCTGGTGCTGCTGTAAGCGTTTCCGGACTTGTTGCATCTGACCTTCGCCCATATTGGCCTGCATTTGTTCGCGATATTCCAGGCGAAGTTGCTGATGGGCTTCGAGCATTTCCTTTTGCTCTACAGAAAATGAAGCCTGCAAAGCTGTCCGTTTTTCTTCCCGGGTCATTTCCGTGTTTTCCAAAATAGCCAACTGTTCTTCGGAAAAAGTAGCCCGGAAAGCTTCTCTAAACTCTTGTCCATTGGCACGTGCCTGATTCAATATGGACTGCTGCTCACCGGTTAACTTCAATGTTGGATCTTGCAAGCGGAGACGATCCCGGTCTTGATCCTTGTCTTGGTCACCATCCGAATCCTGATGGATCCGATCGCGAATTTGGTCACCATTTCCCTGGGCCCACACGGTGGTAATTGTCATCCCTCCCATCAGGGCCAGTACTGCGAATGTTTTCATCATTGTTTTCATCTTGTGTTCTTTTTATGAATTATTTTGACTGTCTTTCATCTGCAAACCGCATCAGATTGTTTTTACCCTACCCAGTTCTACGATTTTTTTCTGAAAGTATGTTTTTTGATTGTGAATTTGGAGAGGTGCAAACTACTTCCGACAAACCTGGCCGGTTCAGAAGAATTTTTAAAAGAATACATTGAGAAAAACCGTTGGTGTAAAAGGAATGGCTTCGGCATGAAGGTTTAGCGAAACATCCTGATCTTCGGGCAAAACAATGAAGTTGGCGTATTTCAGGTTGGCGTGATTCAGCACATTCAAAATTGAAAGCCCGGTCTCGAGCGTGAATGTCCGGGCATGCCATTGGTAAGCGGCAGCCACATCCAGCCGATGATAATCCCGCTCAAACTCGCCATCCAGAGCCAAACGCGGATCGGGAAAGCCCGAGCCAAAAACATAACTCGAAGACAGATGGATTGGATTGAAATTCAGCAAAAGGGCGCCCTTCAGTTCGTGCCGCTGATCGTGCAAAGCGCGCTGAAAAAAAGGCTGGGTAAAATAGTCAAACTTCTCGAGGGTTTCGCTTAGCGTATAGGTCATCCAGGCCGAATGACCCTTATACTCCTGCTTCACAAAAAAGTCGATTCCCCTGGATTTGCTTTCGCCACGATACAAACTCGGCGCTTCAAACCGGTCGATGTAGCGGGTTAGCCCATCGGTTTGCTTTGTGAAACCCTCTACACTTAACGTGAAACTGTTTCGATGGTAGGTCAGTCCTACCACGCCATGCGTTGCCTCCAAAACAGGCAAGGACTGATCGTCGCTAACCGACCACAAATAGTGATAATTGCCCACATTGTCCACCAGCGAGCTGCGTGTGATAAACTGGTTGTGCCGTCCGGCGGCCAGGTTCAGCTTCAGCCCTTCGGCCAGTGTCAGGCTGGCCGAAGCCCGGGGTTGCCAATACCATTTGTCGAGGTTTAGTGAATAATTGGCTCGCAAACCCAATTTGAGTTCGAGCCGCGAACCAAACGACATCGCATCCTGGGCGTAGAAATTTAGTCGCGAAGCTTCCAGCCGCTGATCAACCAGCTGAACCTGGAAAGAGTCTTCGCTGAATTCAATGGGATTGACCACCCAGCCAGTGCCCAACTCCAGCTGATGCTGTTCTGCCAAAGCCAGCTGATGAGTTAGGCTGATCTGTCCTTCTGCCACTGCGTTCCTCAGGGTCTGATCTTCATTCAGCACACTCACCGAACCGCCGGGCCCCTGTCCCGGCCCTTGGCCTTGCCCGCCCTGTCCCGACTGCTGCCGGCCGATGGCGCGTAAGGTCCGGACTTCCTTGTCGAGGCTGGAATAGGCTGCCGACATTTTGCTTCGGCTTCCATCCACCCATCGCTTCTGAAAAAATCCGGAAACCGCCTGTTGTTTGTTGTGTTCATGATCCTCATAGTCAAAACGCGACTGCTCACTCGCCACATCCAGTAAATACGAAAAACGGTCTTCGCTCAACAAAGCGCTGATTCCATATGAATCGCCATTCGCGTTCGTACCGGAGTATTTAAGATTCAAATCCCGAAAATTGTAATCCGGATAGATTGTCCGTTCGCTGGTGTTGGGCGAATTTCCGGCGCGCCCACTGCGAAAGGAAAGCTGTTTGGAATCATACAATTCGTAATAGGTTTGCCGAAAAGCAACCGTGAGCGCCGATTGTTGAGCAACGGGCACACTAAGTAAGCCATTCAGCGTCATGTTGTTCAAGCCTAACTTCAAACGAGGCCGGTTTAAATCGCCGTCCAAGCCAGTAATATTCACCAGGCCGCCAACCCGTCCGCCCTGGTCGGCTCCATAAGCGCCTTTCAACACCTGAATATCCTTCGCCATTAATGGATTAACCGCACTGATATTATCGTTGAAGTTCTTCATGCCAAACAAGGTAAAGCCATCAAACAGCACCTGGCTTTGCCCTTCGTAACTGCCCCAAATCACCAGGTCGTTCGATTGTTCGCCAGCAGCCAAAATGCCAGGTTGCAGGCGCAGCAAATTAAAAATGGAATTGTCACCATTTCCTGGCAGAAACTGTGCAATTTGATGATTCAGGCGCAACACCCCCGGCTTGTTTCCAACCTGCAAGGAGCGGACAACTTTCAAGCCCGTTATTTCAACTTCGCGAATACGAAAATTGGATGGACGGAGCAAAAACTGGTGATGGGTTCCGGCAAAAACAATGGTATCGAGCAAAAAGTATCCCAAGTAGGAGGCTTGCAAATGAAATTGCTCATTCGTTCCAACGAAAGAAAAATTCCCTTCCTGATCGCTAACCAGGCCTGTTCCGTCAACCACCACATGGGTATAGGGCAAGGATTCCGAGGTCAATTTATCGGTGAAGCGACCACTCAAGGAGTAGTTTTTTTGAATGGGAACGGGGCTAATTTGATAAAACAGATACACGGCACCCACTTTTTTATAGGCCGCCGGAAGGTCCTTCAATAAATAATCAAAAGCTTCTTCGGGTGAAAAAAATTGCCGCGAGACTGTTGCCGTGAAATTTGAGAAATAGCGATCATCCAGCGAATATTGCAGCTCATAACGTTCGCAAAAATCAATAAGAATCGTGCTCAGACTTTGTTCCTGATAATCCAGTTCAACCTGCTGCGCCAGTGTCAGCAAAGTTGAAAAGAGCAAACCGAGCAGAAGGGCCTTCTTTTTCAAGTTGATTTATTGGTTTTGACGAATCCGGTATTCGCTCGAATTAAGCTTTTCAAATTTAAGATTATAAATCGTACAAATCATCTCCAAAATCGATTCCGTGTTCAGTTCAGACCGAACCAAACGCCCGGAGATAGAGGCATCGTAAGTTCCGTCATTCAACACATCCTTGCCCTGAATATGCACGCCATATTGCCGTTCCACTTCCTCCAAAACTTCCACCAATGGTTTATTTTTGAAATCGAACTCATCATTGATCCAGGCGGCTTCGGCTTCAAAATTAATTCCCCGCTGCACCTCGAATCCGTTTCCGGCTTTCAACGCTGCCTTTTCATTGGCTGTCAAAATCACTTCCGATCCGTTCTGCTGCCCGACAACTTTCACTTTCCCGGTTTGGCAGGCCACGCGGTACGATTCGCCACGTGCGTAAACATTGAAACGGGTCCCCAATACCGAAGTTGCCCCCATGGTCGAACTCACGGTAAACCGACTGCCGGGTTCCACCTCAAAAAAAGCTTCTCCCTCCAGGTCCAGTTCGCGTGCAAACCGCCACCAATAGGGGTGGTAGCTCACCGTCGAAACGGCGCTCAGGTGAACCGTTGAGCCATCCGGCAAATCGACCACCAGCTGTTGTCCGGGACTGGTCGTCATATCAACGGAATAAAAGCGCATCAGCCCAATCAGGCCAACCATCAGTAAAACAGAAGCGGCCATTGCCAAACGAAAAACCGGCCGGTGCACCAGCTTGATGGTTTTTACAGGAGCCTTCGGTTCCAGCCGGGCTTCCATCGCCGCCCACACCTCAGCCTTCGACCGGGAGTACGGAATCTCCAGCCGGTCATTCAGCCGATCCAGCCGGGTGAGAAGCTTGTTCGCTTGGTTCCTATCGTTTGTCTCGTTCTTCATTTTACTTTAAGTTTCGATTTCAAATCGTCCAGGGCATTTTTCATTCGCTTTTCAACCGCCTTGACACTAATGTGCAGGCGCTCGGCAATCTCATGGTACTTCAGCCCATCCATTCGGCTCATTAAAAAAACCACCCGCTGCTTTTCCGGTAATCCGGCCAGGGCCTTTTCGTAGCGCTGCTGCAATTCCTTGTACTCCAGCTCTTCTTCGGGCGACACGTCCTCCATCGAAAATGCCAGCGAGTTTTTGTAGTTCAGCGCCAGCTTTTGCCGGCGATATTGGGAGACGAATTCATCGCCAGCCATCTTGTAGAGCAAGCCGACCGTGGCTTTGGCATGGTAATCCGGCTGCTTTTCCCACAGGCGCAAAAACACATTCTGAGCCAAATCTGTCGCCAAATCCGGATCGCCCGACCGGTAATAGATGTAATTTCGAATCACATCAAAATTCTGGTCAAACAACGTTTTAAACTCGTACTTTGTCAAGGTCAAATCATCTTGGTTTCGAAACGCGCCACTTCAGCCTTGCGGCTTTTATTGCCCCGAAAAGTTAAGCAATAATTGCTGCTTTTCATTCTCTAACCGTTTAAAAAGAAGATTACCCTACCTTGCGATCGAATTTTATTTTAGTAATTTCAACTCCAAATCCATCAGCCATGATTCGAATCCTCTTGATCAGCCTCAGTATTTTCTTGTTTCTGGCGTGCCAAACGGCCCAAACACAGCAAACCGCTTCATCCGAGATCGTGTGTCAATTGGCCGACAGCACGAAGTTTCAGTCAGTCGTAAACAAGCTGGCTGACGAGGCCGGCCAGCCCATGGGGCAATTGGTGGCCGCGGTTGGCAGGGAGTTTTTGGGCGTAGCTTACGAAGAGCAAACCCTGGAACATGGGATAGACGAACCGCTGACCATTGAGCTGGAAGGACTGGACTGTACCACCTTTGCCGAAACTGCGCTGGCCATTGCCCGGACGCTAAAAAGTAAGAACCCTGACTTTTCAACCTATATCGGCGAACTTGAAAACCTGCGCTACCGACAAGGACAACGCGACGGATACCTCTCGCGGCTGCACTATTTCAGCGACTGGATTTACGACAATGAGCAGAAAGGCCTGATCAGCCAAGCCGCCAATGAATTTGGGCAGCCGCTGAATGTGATGGTTAATTTCATGTCGACCCATCCGGAGAGCTACCCGGTATTGAAAGAAAACCCCGAATTGGTGAGTTCCCTGGCCGAACAGGAAAAGGCAATTTCTGCCCGCAACTATTTTTTTGTGCCCAAAGAGGCAGTGGAAAGCAAGGAGTCAAATTTAAAGGAAGGTGATTTGGTTGGACTGGCCACCAGCATCAAAGGCCTCGATGTGACGCATGTTGGTATTTTGGTTGAAGTGGGCGGCCGGATTCATTTGATGCATGCCTCAACCGCTGGCATGCAAGTGGTGATCTCGGACGAACCGCTTGCCGACTTTCTACAGGCGAAAAAAAGCTACACCGGCATTTTAGTAGCCCGCCCAATCGACTAGTTCTTTCCTTCACCTGAACCTGCTCAACAGTTTCTTAACCTCATAAGAGACTTACCAACAAGTGCTTGCAAAAAGAATACTTCTCCAAAAGAAACCATTTAACCAAAAGCCAGGTATAATTTTTTAGTAGAAAAAACCATCAACGATGCCAAAAATCCGCAAAAACAATCCCATTGTCAACCTCAACCTCAATGTGCGTGGCCTTAATCAATCGGCCACCCTCCAAATAAACGAACGGAGCAACGAGCTCATCAAACAAGGTAAAACCGTTTACAAACTAGGACTGGGACAGTCGCCCTTTCCGGTTCCCGATATTGTGCAGGAAGCGCTCCGGCAGAACGCTCACCAAAAAGACTATTTATCCGTGAGGGGATTGTTGCCGCTTCGGGAGGCCATTGCCAAATTCAATTTCCGGCGCCAGGGCATCGCCTGCTCACCCGATGACATTATGATTGGTCCCGGGTCGAAGGAGCTGATTTTTATTTTACAACTGGTGTACTACGGTGAACTGATTATTCCAACGCCCAGCTGGGTTTCGTACTCGCCACAAGCACGCATTGCCGGTCGGCATGTGACCTGGGTGCCTACCACCGAGGAAAACGACTGGCGGCTGAGCCCTGAAAAGCTGGATTTGATTTGCCGTTCGGATCCGGATCGGCCACGCGTGGTGATTTTGAACTACCCCTCGAACCCCACCGGATCGACCTACCCCAAAGCCCGACTGAAAAAACTAGCCGAAGTCGCCCGAAAATACAAGCTGATCCTGATCTCGGACGAGATTTACAGCCTGCTCGATCACTCCGGCCAACACGTGTCCATTGCCCAGTTTTATCCCGAAGGAACGATCATCAGCAGTGGATTGAGCAAATGGGCCGGCGCGGGCGGCTGGCGGTTGGGCACTTTTACCTTTCCCGAAAACCTGCGCTGGCTGCAAGATGCCATGGCCATTGTGGCCAGTGAAACCTTTACCTCAACCAGCGCACCCATTCAGTATGCAGCCATCACCGCATTCGAAGATCGCCCGGAGATCGATAAATACCTGTTTCATTCGCGGCGGATTTTGAAAACATTGGGAAATTACATGACCAACCAACTCCGGGAGTCGCACCTGACCATGCCAACGCCCAGAGGTGGGTTCTACCTGTTTCCCAATTTCAACCGTTATCGCATCCAGCTGGCCAACAAAGGGATTCTGACTTCATTTGAACTATGTGAATCCTTGCTTCAGGAAACAGGTGTCGCGATCTTGCCCGGCATGGACTTTGGCCGCCAACCCGAAGAATTGACCTGCCGCATGGCCTATGTTGATTTTGACGGAAAGCTGGTACTCGAAAAAGCCATGACGGAATGGAAAGACCTTGAACTGGACGAAACATTCCTGAAAACCCATTGCCCCAAAATGATCGAAGCAACTGAACTGTTGAAAGCATGGCTCGATAGACTGTAATTTGAAATTGCTGGATTTCTGGAGTTTATTCCACAGCATACAGCTGCTCCCGTAACCAGGCAGGGCGGTTGGTCGTGATTGCCGAAACACCCAGATCGACCAGTCGTTTGGCTTCGTCCGGATCATCCACCGTCCAGGACAGCACATCCAAACCCAACCGGGCAGCATGACCCATCACCTCCTGATTCACCAATTTGTAATGCAGGTTCACTCCCTCCAAGCCCAATTGAGCCGCTTCATTCATCCGGCCGGCCAACCCTTCTGCTTTCGAGCTCAGCCAATAACAGTCGTTTTTCGGAAACTGCTTCTTGGTTTCCAAAATCGTTTCCCAGCCGAACGCGATAAAAACAACTTGCTTTTTCTTGCCACTGGCTTTCACCGCTTTCTTCAGCGCGGGAAGCACCTCCGGGCCACACTTGATTTCAATCACCAACTTTTTCCCTTTCGGAACAATTTCCAGCACTTCCGACACAAAAGGCATTTTTTCGCCCGCGTACTTTTCATCCTTCCACCGACCCACATCCAGCTTCCGCAATTCATCCGAATGGGTTTCCGCAATCACCAAACTGTCTGTCCCGGTGCGTTTGGTGGTGTGATCATGATTCACCATAACCTGCCCGTCGTTCGACAGGTAAATATCAATTTCCACGGCATCGGCATTCAACTCCCAGCCCAGCTTGGCGGCAGCCACCGTATTCTCAGGCGCCAGATACGACGCGCCCCGGTGTGCAATGATCTGAACCTGCGAAAAAGCTGGAGATCCCAGCAGCAAAAGCAAAAAAGAGAAGGTCACATTCTTCATATCGATCAAACTATGTAAATTTTCAAATTAAACCATCGAAGCCACCAAGTTGCCTATTTCTGCTGACATATTCCTAATTTTCTTCTTAAAAAAATCCTAAATTTGCAGGCTTCTGAAGTCGGTAAGCATGCAAAAAATTATCAACAACATTATTGTTCTCTTTCTTAAAGCCTTCTCTTACTTACCGTTTTGGCTTTTATACCTGATCTCCGACGGAGCCTTCATCCTGCTGTTTTATGTTTTCAGATACCGCAAGAAAGTGGTGTACGAAAACCTGCGCAATTCATTTCCGGAGAAAACAGAAAAAGAAATTGATCAGATTGCACGCAAATACTTTCATCATTTATGCGACGTGTCGCTCGAAGCCATTAAACTACACAGCATCAGCGAGGAGGAACTCGACAAGCGGTTGAAAGTGACCGGCGTAGAAAAGATGGAGGCTTATTTTCGGAAGAAAAAAAGCATCATCGTACTGGCCATGCACTACAACAACTGGGAGTGGGGAGCCTCGGTGCAGCGGCTTTCGAGCCACCGGTTTTTGATGCTGTACAATCCGGTGCGCAACAATTTCGAGATGGAACGTTTCATTTTAAGCATGCGCGAACGTTTTGGAGGCACGACCGTTCCGGTGCACAAGTCGGCACGCATGGCCATTCAGTTTGACCAGACCGACCGCCCCGGGCTGTTGTGGCTTGGCGCCGATCAAACACCTGCTGAGAATTCCAAATTTTGGACGATGTTCCTGAACCAGGAAACGCCATTTTTTAGCGGCCCCGAAAAGATTGCCCACAAAACCAACCAGCCGGTATTCTTTCATCACACCCGAAAAGTGGCCCGTGGAAAATATGAGATTATTCTCACCGAGCTTATTGCCGAACCCAAAAAGGCAAAACCCGAAACCACATTGCTTCGCTACATCGACAAGATGGAAACGATTATTCGCGATCAACCCGAATATTGGCTATGGTCGCACCGCCGCTGGAAACACCAACGCCCGGCTGACATTCCGTTGATTGAGCGGGAAGGCTAATTCCGTCCGTTCGATGCAAACAGCAGGATGCTTGCTTATTTTTATTCCTCTGCAATTTTAATGCGAGCAAGAAACCGATTGAAGACATTGGGAGGCAATGGGGAACCATTGTATTCGAACGTTTTCAACTGTCTTCAACTTCTTCCTATCAAAATTGATCCAATCTGTTTGACGTCGTAAGCAGACCATGTTTAGGTTAGATTATTTTTTGCATCTTGCACGAGCGTAAAGCTTCCGGCTGCGGAACACTGTGCTCAGCAACAATGCACGGCATCCAACGGCTATTCGAACCATTAAGCAACAACGCTAAAAACTGAACCTGTGAAAAAAATCATCAACCAAGCACTCATCGGCTTCCTGAAAGCATTGTCATATCTGCCTTTTCCGGTGCTGTTCGCCCTATCCGACCTGATGTACCTGGTGCTTTTCCATGTGGTAGGCTACCGTAAAAAAGTGGTTTATACCAACCTGCGGAATGCCTTTCCTGAGAAAACTGAGCAGGAAATTGACGCCATTGCCCGCAAATTTTACCGTCATCTGTGCGACATCGGGCTGGAAGGCATCAAGCTACACAGCATTTCTGAAAAAGAACTGGACAAGCGCATTACGCTCTACGGCCTCGAAAAAACGGAAGCCTATTTCCGTCAGCAAAAAAGTATTATTTTGCTGGGCATGCACTACAACAACTGGGAGTGGAGCGCCAGCCTGCAACGCCTGTCCAGCCACCAGCTGCTGATGGTTTACAACCCGGTCCGCAATAACCTCGAAATGGAGCGCTTCATCCTCGGTATGCGCGAACGCTTTGGCGCCATTTCGGTTCCGGTACACAAGTCGGCCCGAACAGCCATCCAGTTTGATAAAACCGAACGCCCGGGATGCATTTGGCTGGGCGCTGATCAAACCCCAGCGCCAAACACCCGTTTCTGGACGACGTTCCTGAACCAGGAAACCCCTTTCTTCAGCGGTCCCGAAAAAATTGCAGAGAAAACCAATCAGCCGGTGTTTCTTCATTACGTGCGTAAGCTTGGCCGATCCAGGTATGAAGTTCATTTTATAGAACTTTTTCCCGAGCCAGCGAAGGCAAACCCCGATGATATTCTACTAACCTACATCGACCGGATGGAAAAAATCATTCAGGAAACGCCCGAATACTGGCTGTGGTCGCACCGCCGCTGGAAGCACCAACGCCCTGAAGGAATCAAACTCATTGAGCGACTACCTAAGCAGCAAGAATGAAAAAAGTGGTCTTCCATATTGCTCTGGCCGGACTTGACCTGTTGTCGCGCCTTCCCTTCCGTTTGCTCTATGCCCTGTCCGATCTGGTTTACATCCTCACGTTCTATGTTTTTGCTTACCGACATCAGGTAGTGCTTGAGAACCTGGAAAGATCCTTTCCCGGAAAATCTGATTCTGAAATCAAGCTGCTGTCCCGCCAATTTTATCACCATTTATGCGATTTGCTGTTCGAAGCCTTCAAGCTAAAAACCATTTCGCCTGAAAAATTAAAAAAACGAATGGAAGTGGTAAACCCGGAGTTGGTCAATCGTTATTTTGATGAAGGTAAAAGCGTCATCGTGTTGACCATGCATTACAACAACTGGGAGTGGAACGCCATTTTGCCCCATCAACTGAAACACCATTGCCTGCTGGTTTACAATCCGGCACGAAACCTGCGCTGGGACGCGGCCATTAACCAAATGCGCGAGCGCTTTGGCGGCGAACTGGTTTCGACCAAAAAAATCGTAAAAAAAGTACTGGACTACGAAAAACGACAAAAACCAACGCTCACCTGGCTTTGTGCCGACCAACGCCCCCTGGCCAACGCCCGCTTTTGGACGACGTTTCTGAACCAGGATGCCGGCTTTTTCCCGGGCCCCGAAGCCTTGGCGCGGTGCACCAATTTTCCGGTGCTTTATCAGCATGTTGAAAAAGTGAAACGCGGCCACTACCGAATCCACTTCGAACTACTGGCGGACAGTCCGGCATCGTTGCCGCCCGATGAGATCCTCCACCGGTATGTCCGAAAGATTGAAAGCCGGATTCAGGCGCAACCTGAATTTTACCTGTGGTCGCACAAACGCTGGAAACACCAAAAGGGTGCACAAAACAATAGAACGAGCTGATTTTCGTTCTGCCAATGAAAACTTTTCAACTGATGAAGATGCCGGCTTTTCTTTTCATTCTCCTTTTGCTGAACCTGAGCACGTGGGCTCAGGATACGCTGGAGCGGGCGTTCCAAGATGCTTTCCAGCTCAGTGAACAAGCCATGGAGGCGTCGAAAAAGTCGGCTGCCCACCTGGGATTTTTGGACGGTGCCTACGACCGCACAGAAATTAACCGCCACCTGATTGATGCCCGCGAAGATCTGGATAGCCTGGTTGCTTGCATCCGCCAAGCGGCTTACCGAACTGCCGACGCGGCCTACTTTGCCCGAACCACTTCCAACGAAAAACAAGAAACACTGGCTACCGAAACGCAAAAAATATGGCAAACCGCCACCCGCACGCTGGACGATGTCATTAAAAAATTTGATGAATTCATGATCCACGGCACATTCAATGAGGAGGCCTACCTCAATCAGCGGCTCGAAGATTTTGAGCAAGCCAAACGGCAACTTCACCAGGCTCACCAAAAGCTGAAGCAAGCGATCAAGTTGGTGACGGCGGATCATGAGGATTAACTTCCGCAAGGAATTCTGCCTTGAAAACTCATCCGAAAACGAACGTCTCCATCTTCACAAAAAAAACTTCACCCAAATCAAAAACACTTGTTACTTTTGTTAAAACATCCGATAAAAAACATGCTCATGAAAGACTTCTTCGTAAAATCGCACGGCCTGGGAAACGACTACATTGTGATGAACAGCCACGAAATCAGCTTCGAGATGAACGTTGAAAACATCAAAACCATTTGCGATGTGCACTACGGCATTGGCTCCGATGGCATTTTGCTTTTGGTGGATTCGACGAAAGCTGACTTTGGCCTGCGGATCCTCAACCCCGATGGTTCGGAAGCCGAAAAAAGCGGCAATGGCCTACGTATTTTTGCCAAATATTTATACGACTATGGCTTGGCCAAAAGCAAAACCTTCAGCATTGATACTTTGGGCGGCGTGGTTTATGCCGAAGTGATGGAAACGGACAACGAAAAAGCCCGAACCATACAGGTGGATATGGGGAAAGCGATTTTTGAAGCGGCCAAAATTCCGGTGAACAGCGACTTAACGGAATGTTTGGACGAAACCCTCTCCCTGGAAAACCAGTCCTACCTCATCAACTGTGTGTCGGTGGGCAATCCGCACTGCGTTATTTTAAAAGAGGAGTTGTCGGAAGCCGAAATCAAACAGTACGGCAGCGAGATTGAAAACCACCCCAAGTTTCCGAACCGCATCAACCTGCAGTTTGCCAAAGTGCTTTCGCGCGACGAAGTGGAGATCCTGATCTGGGAACGCGGTGCCGGCTACACCTTGGCTTCCGGAAGCTCATCGAGCGCCGTGGCTGCCGTGATGGTGAAGAAAGGACTGACCAACCGAAAACTGAAGGTGAACATGCCGGGTGGAACGCTCAAACTCGAGATCGCCAAAGACTGGCAAATCCGAATGACCGGTGAAGTTCGCGAAATTGCCAGCGGATACTTGAGTGCGGAACTGCTAAGTGATTTACAATAGACCACCATTTCGCGCGGGTTCACATCAAATGTTTGTTAACAGCCCGGCGCCTTATGCAGATTTATTCTAAATAATCTTTGCAAATTCCTATCTTTGTTTTTTGCAAAAAACACAATGTATGCTGGAGAAAAAATTACCCTTCGACAAAGAACAGTTAGAACAGATTATCGAAAAACATCCCACGCCTTTTCATATTTATGATGAAAAAGGCATGCTGGATTATGCCCAGAAATTCAACGAAGCCTTTTCATGGAACGAAGGTTTCAAAGAGTACTATGCCATCAAAGCAGCGCCAAACCCATACCTGATGAGGCTTTTGCGCAAGCAGGGCTTCGGAATCGATTGCAGCTCGATGGCCGAGTTGCTGCTGGCCGAAAAAGTGGGTATGCGCGGCGAAGAAATCATGTTCACCTCGAACGATACGCCCGCTTACGAATACCAGAAAGCCATGGAACTGGGTGCGATTATCAACCTCGACGATATCAAGCACATCGACTACCTGGAAGAACACGCGGGGCTTCCCGAATTAATCAGCTTCCGGTACAACCCCGGCACCCTGAAAGGCGGCAATATCATTATTGGCAAGCCCGAAGATTCGAAATACGGATTTACCCGCGAGCAACTATTTGAGGGCTACAAAAAACTGAAGGACAAAGGCGTAAAACGCTTCGGCATTCATACCATGGTGGCTTCGAACGAGCTGGATGCCGACTACTTTGTTGAAACCGCCGAGATCATTTTTGATGTGATTGTGGATCTGGCCAAAGAGCTGGATATTCGGTTTGAGTTTGCCAACCTGGGTGGTGGCATCGGCATTCCATACAAAAGCGAACACAAACCGGTGAACCTGAACCGCGTAAGCGAAGGAATAAAAGAATTGTATGAGAAATTGATCGTGGGCAACGGACTGGATCCGCTGAAGATATACTTCGAATCGGGACGCGCCATTACCGGACCTTACGGATTTTTGGTTTCCCGGGTGCTGCACATCAAAGAAACCTATAAAAAATATGCCGGCCTCGACTCGTGCATGGCCAACCTCATGCGTCCGGCCTTGTACGGCGCTTACCACCACATTACCGTGATGGGAAAGGAAACTGCACCGCACCGACATTTGTACGATGTGACCGGATCGTTGTGTGAGAACAACGACAAATTTGCCATTAACCGCCTGCTTCCGGAAATCAATCCCGAGGACTTGGTGGTGATTCACGATACCGGTGCGCACGGCCATTCCATGGGATTCAACTACAATGGCAAGCTACGCTCGGCTGAACTGTTGCTGCGTCCGAACGGCGAAGTGGTTGAAATCCGCCGTGCCGAAACCTTCGACGACTTGTTCGCGACGCTGGATTTTGATGCCGCCAACGAATTTGAATAAAATTTAGAACTTTCATAAGCGAAGCCGGAGATGTTTTCATTTCCGGCTTTTTTATGAAAAAAAAGAAGACAGCTGAAGACAATGGAAATCAATTTTATTGGCTCAGTTCAATGTTTGGGAGGCAAGGACAAATCAATTTAAAACGAAATGCCCTGTTAGAGATTCGTCAATTGTCGGCTTAATTAGATAAGAACCGGAGAGGAATTGAGAAAGGGGTGTAATAAAATGATGCTTGGTTTGGAGCGGCCTATTTTTATCAAAAGTGGAATCAAACGAAAAGCTTAGTGCAGGTGGGAAGTTCCGACGACAGGAGGAAACGAGCTTGCGAGTTCCACGAGTTACCGTTAAAAACAATTAATCTTAACGAGTGAAATCACCCGCCGAACTTAGCTTTTCGGAAGATGGAGCTTGCAGATAAAAATCAGCCTTGAGTTTTTTGTTTACTTTTTGTGTGAAGACAAAAAGTAAAATCCGGCTGATAAGCCAACGGATAATATGATTTGGAAAGTCCGCCCGTTTATCGCAGTTTCCTGCCAAGCTCCATTTTAAGTCCTCCCAACACTGAAATGATCCATAGTATTCGACTGCCTTCATTCGCTTTTCACCCAAATGAATCGATTCTTTTTCACAAACATCAGACACTGCGTTCAACCTGATTTTGTATTTTTGGCGAATGGATGAAAAACTAAAAATCGGCTTCGATGCCAAACGAGCATTCCTCAACCCGGCTGGTTTAGGAAACTACAGCCGCACGACCATCCGCTCAGTTGCCCAATTTTATCCACAGAACGATTACCTGTTGTTCAGCCCCAATTCAAACAACCGCCTTTTTCATCCACCGCAACACACAACGTTGGTTCGGCCCCGTAGTTTTTGGTGGAAAGCCCTTAAACCACTCTGGCGCAGCTACCGGCTGACCCGGTTGGCCGACAAGGCAGGACTGGACATTTATCATGGTCTGAGTCACGAACTCCCCATCGGCATTCAACAAACAGCCGTCAAAAGTGTGGTGACCGTACACGACCTGATTTTTATGCGCCACCCGGAGTTCTACAAACCGTCCGACCGCAAAATCTACCGTCGCAAAGTGGAATACGCCTGCCGCGAAGCAGACAAAATCGTCGCCATCAGCCAGCAAACAAAAAACGACCTGTGTGGCTTCTTCGGCGTCAATCCGGCCAAGATCGAGGTGATCGACCAAGCCATCAATTCCATGTATTTTGAAGTGGCCCCGGCCGAAGACTTAAAGCAAACCCAAAGCCAACTAAAGCTTCCCAACCGGTTTATGCTTACGGTGGGAACCATTGAAGCCCGCAAAAACCTGGGAACGATCCTGAAAACCATGGCACTCGCTGATAACGGGCTGCCCTTGGTGGTGGTGGGCAAACCCACGCCTTATCTGCGCAGCCTGCAAAAGCAAATTGAACCCCTAAAAGACAAGCTCATTTTTCTGCACCAGGTCAACGACCGCCAACTAAGCCACCTCTACCAACTGGCTGA
>NZ_LGIA01000188.1 GCF_001270965.1 Sunxiuqinia dokdonensis
TCCGCGTCCAGAAATTCGGGTAAAGGTGTCCCGGGCGTATAGGTAAAGTTACCTGCCGTGACAGGAACGTTGCCTTGGGCAGTATATCTTACGTCCAACCAATCCTGAGCATTTAATACGCTAAAATTGTCACGTACAGTGTTCAATGTGACTCTACTGTCTAAAGTAATTCTTTGTGTTCCGCTTTTTGCTTGTTTGGTAGTAACAATAATCACACCTCGTGCTGCTTCAGTACCGTAAATACCGGCTGAAGCTGCATCCTTGAGGACTTGAATACTCTCAATGTCTCCAGGATTTAAACCTGCCGGAGATGTTGTTTGTACACCATCGATAACCCAAAGCGGACCTGTTCCTCCAAAAACTGAAGTTAAGCCACGGATGGAAATCTGGGTATCATTGCCCCCGGGTACACCAGAAGAAGTCAGCGTTAATCCAGGCACCTTCGATTGTAACTTTGATACGACGTTAGGAGTCGATACCTGGTCTAAATCTTCGGTTTTGACAATGGAAATAGCCCCGGTGATGTCTGCTTTCTTCTCAACGGCATATCCTGTGACAACGACTTCTGCCAGTTCTTCTGTGTCTTCTTGTAAAACAAAGTCGTAAACGCTTTCTGCACCAACCATTTGTGATGCTTGATTGAAGCCAATAAAAGAAACAACCAGCACATCTCCCTGATTGGCCTGGATTTGATATTTCCCAGCAAAATCCGTAATTGTCCCGTTCATTGTACCTTCTACTACGATTGTCGCACCGGGCAATGATTCCCCGCTACCGGACCTTACCGATCCGGAAATGGTGCGTTGTTGTGCAAAAGATAATAGCGAACTAAAGAACAATAAAATAAAACAAAAGCTTTTCATTGCATTTTTCATATTAATTACATTAGTTAGTTATTTCATATACCGTTACATCTGCGGTTGCAGTTCCTCCGTTGGCAAACAGATCGACCTCAGTTGCATTATCAAGTGTTGGAAAAAAACGCCCTGTGAAGTGCGCTTTATCGTCAATAAATACTTCTAATACTGAGCCATCAACAAAAACCCGCACATGAACTGTTGCTCCTCGGGTGATCGTATAATTTCCTGTTCTAATATCTTTTCTAACCAGTGGGCTAAGCGATGATTTTGAAGCGTCTACAATCCACTGTTGTTTAGAAAAATCGTAGTAAACTTTATATTCTTCCAGCCCATCGGGCGATTTGCCGAATATAAAGCCAAGCTGATCAGCATTCCCGGTATTGATTGTTGCATCCATTTCGAAATGGCGACCACTGTAGCTATTTAAATAATTGGTTCCTCCATTTTCCAATATCAGGTTGTTGAATGTACTTTGAGTTCCCCTGAGGTTCTCCAAATTTGGATGAGGTTTTATTGCAATGGTATTGTCAGCATCCAATTCCCAAACCTGAGGTACACTAAATAAATTAGCCCACCCTTGCTCCATTTGAATTGCTGCATCTACCTCATCAGGAATAATGCCGATGGCAGTAATCCTGCCTTGTGCATCGCTTGTAACGGTTGGAGACAAAAAGCCATTAACGACCTCCAGCTTTTTAGCTTGTTCAAAATCAGGCGTGAAAACACCATTTTCAAACTGTCCAATCCAGTAAGTTGTAATTGCCGGAGTAGCATCAGGAGTTTTTTGAACCAACAGCATTTCTTTACCGTTGGGAAATTCATATAAAACAGGCATTTCCCAGAATTGGCCTTCACCTTCATTTTTTTGACCTTGATAGGCAATTCCTTCGTAGTTCCAGTTTTTAAAGTCCTGGCTTTTATAATAGACTACATTACCACCGATTGATGATATCCCGCTGCCGACTATCATGTGATACATTCCATCTTTTTCCCATATATATGGATCTCGAAAATCCATATTCACACTGGGAGGTGCCTGAGAAATGACAGGGTTATAAGAATCTTTTTGTAGTGTTTGATAATTATTCGTGGATGTTGCCGTACCAATGCCTGCTTTTGCTCCGTCAACACCCGTATAGGCTACAGCGGGAGTCCCGTCGTTCAATATAATGGCACAGCCAGACCATATTCCATAATGATCCCATCCCTCATCGGGCCATAAAACGGCATTTTGTTCTTCCCAACGCACTAAATCAGAACTGGTGAAGTGACCCCAGTTTTGCTGAGCAATCCCTAAAAAAACATCATTTTTTTGGTAGAACATATGGTATTTATTCTGGAGATATATCAGTCCATAAGATTCATTTGCCCATCCATAATCAGGAATCGCATGGTAGCTAGGTCGATTTGTATCATCCGAATAATCGATATCGATTTGATAGGCAACCGTTGATGGTGGGCTATACTTGCCATATTCTGCTTCTACAATCTCCTGAGTTAACTGACCGGAATAGATCATTAACTCATCTAAAGCTCCTGAGAAATAATCAATGTCATAAATGCCAATCTTCTCACCAGTCGTGTTTTTCCCAATGCTGAAAGCCGTATTGGTAGCTGGCCACGATATATTAGCGTTTGGGATTGTGGTGTTCTTAACAATCTCTCCATTCAGAAAGATCTTTATTAATCTGCTCTTGGGGCTAATGCCTACCATGATAAAACTCCAGGTATCTCTTGGTAAGCTTTGTGATGTGACTTGCTCATAGAAAGTGCCACCCAGAAAGTATTGCACGACAATTTGACCAAACTTGTTTATACCGACCATTACTCCGGTATTGGAGCCTTCAGAAGTCAATGCTAACATGGCAGCATTGCCTACTGGATATGATTTTGGTGAAACCCATAAAGACAAGCAAAATTGACTACTGGGAAGAATATTGCTTGGTAATGTTCCGCCAATCTGGTTTGATAATCCATCAAAAAATAATGCATTGCTTTTTACTCCAGGCATTCTGCTAATGCCATTACCTAGTATCTCGTAATTGCTATTCGTATTTGATTCAACAGTGGTAGTCCCGGTAGTTTCATTAAATTTAAAGGCTACGACTTCATTGATGTTTTCGACGGGAGGAATTACTGGAGCACTAGGCACATCGTCATCTTTGCCACAAGAGCATGTAACAGAAACTACAATTAAAGCTAAAAAAGTTGTACCGATTAGTTTCATTTTGGGTTATGAATTAGATATTATCATTTTTACTTCCAAAGGATTGTGTTCCATATTAGTCAGAACCCGGCTATAAATTTACCCGACGCATATTTAACTGGTCTGAAAGTAGTTACCAGCTGCGCAAATGCTATTGTTAAAAACAAAGCGAACGGAACGATCACCATCATTGGTCTACTTTGATTAATTTTAGGTTGTTTCAATTTCTCTTTCATTCCCATACAAAATCGCATTGATTTCATCCATCTTGTATTCAGGGGTAGCACCTGCTTTTGAGGCAACAAACGCACCGGTAGCACAGGCAAAAGCCAAAGCTTCGTCGTAGTTTTTTTGGTCGAACAGCGCCGCAATCAAACCGGCAAGGAAAGCATCACCAGCTCCAACCGTATCAATCGCATTGATCTTAAAACCAGGATGATCGTGGAAACGGCCTTCGCAAAACAGCAAGGCGCCATTTTCACCTTTGGTTACACAAACCAAAGAGGCCCGATACTGACCAGCCAACCATTGCGTCAGCTCCTTTTCATCCAGGTTCTGCTTGCCATGCCAGGCAGCAAAAACCAACAATTCGTCATCGTTTAGTTTGATGATATCCGCTTTTTCAAGCAGCGGCTCAACCAGTTCTCTTCGATCGTAGGGCTTCCGGAGGTTCACATCAATCAGCTTTAAGGCATCACCGTCCAGCAATTTCAAGATGGTTTGACGGGTTTGCTGATGGCGGGAGGCCAATGAACCATAAACGAGAACTCCTGACTTCTTGGCTTTTTCGGCCAGCGATTCGGTCAATTGCAAATTGTCCCAGGCCACTGGTTCGCAAATTTCGTAGGTTGCATTGTTATTTTCATCCAGATGAACAAGCACCTCGCTAGTTGGAAGTTTTTCGTCAAGCTGAATGAATTCGGTACTAAGTCCTGAGTTCTCAAGAAAAGTTTTCAGCTCCTGGCCAGGCTGGTCATGGCCAATACGGCTGACAATGGAAGCATCTTGTCCGATCGCGTTCAAATGCAAAGCCACATTCATGGGTGCGCCACCGGGCTTGGCCCCCGAAGGCAAACGGTCCCACAGCACTTCGCCGATACAAAGAATCTGTTTGTTCGTTATTTTCATCGTTGTGTTTAGTTAGAAGATTGACTGCGTTTCGTTAATTCAAGCTGAATTTCTTCGAGCGACTTTCCTTTGGTTTCAGGAATCACTTTCCAGGCAAAGAAGAAGTGCAACACCATCATCACGGCGAAGAAAGCGAAAGAAGGGCCGCCTCCAATTCCGGGCATTTCAGCAAAAATTGGGAATCCCCAGATCAGGGCCGCAGCCATGATCCAATGGGTAAAAGTTCCCAGCGCCTGTCCTTTTGAGCGGACTTTGTTGGGAAAAATTTCAGAAATAAACACCCACAAAACTGCCCCTTGTGAAAAGGCGAAAAATGCAATGAAGCCCATCAGGTAAATCATCACGCCATAGCCGCCGAGTTCTGAGAAATTGTTGGTGAAAAAAGCTTTGGAAAGCATGCCCAGAAAAAAGACCATCCCGACCGAACCAGCCATGAGCAAGGTACGCCGTCCGTAACGGTCGATCAGGAATAGGGCAATAAAGGTAAACAACAGGTTGGTGGCACCAATCGAAATGGACTGCAGCAAAGCGGCATCCGTTCCAAATCCGGCCATTTCAAATACGCGTGGGGCATAAATCATGATGGCATTAATCCCTGCCAACTGGTTAAAGGCAGCAATCAAAATGGCAAAAATGATCGGGTAGCGGTTTTCCCTGACAAACAATTTCCCGTGTCCCAGCTTCAACTCTTGCTCAACCGATTTTTTCACAATGGCCACTTCGTTTTCCGGATTTTCGGCTTGAATGCGTTTAAACACCACCAAAGCTTCATCAACCTGGTTTTGATTGACCAGCCAACGCGGAGATTCAGGCACTAAAAAAAGCAGGAGAAAAAACAAGCTGGCAGGAACAGCTTCCACACCAATCATCCAGCGCCACGACGAACTGCCAAAAACCTGCGCCAAAAAATAGTTGACCACGAAAGCCATAAAAATGGCCGTCACCACAAAAAACTGGTTGAGTAGAACCAACTGCCCGCGCTGTTTGGCTGGCGAAATTTCGGCGATAAACATGGGCGTAACAACCGAAATACAACCTAACAACACACCCGTGATGAAGCGAAAGATTAACAAGACTTCCCAGTTCATCGCGGTGGCGCTTCCAAGGGTTGAAAGCGCAAATAAACCCGACAGTACGATTAGAGATCGACGGCGGCCGAATTTCTCGGCTGGCTTACCTATTATTAATGTGCCCACGATTGTTCCGAGAATGGCTACTGCAACGGTAAATCCCAGCCAAAAACTATCTAAACTAAATGTCTGCTCCAGCTGCGATGTTGTTCCCGACATCATGGCAATATCATAGCCAAAAAGAAATCCCCCAAGGGCAATGATGATTGCGACAGTAAATACGTTTTGTGTTTTCATTCGAATTATTGGTTTAAAAATCTAATTCAAAATTAAAACACGACCAGCCGAAAGCTTAGAAACTATGATGCCAGTTTAAAAATTCATGATACAAATCCTCTCAAAATCAACGTAAAAGAACAGCCATGTTACCTGGCTTGATTGGGGAAAAGCAACCCGGTGCTGCAATTTCGTCAATCTATAAATGACTGATTCTCTTTGAGCTGCTTCCAAAGGCTTCGGTTATCGTCAAAGGGTTTGAAAATGAGCTTTTAGTGGCCCGACTACTTGAGCGGATCATGAACAGCAGGATTATAGTAAGAAACGATTGCATCAACGAAAGACCCCGCTTGGCTTCCACCATTCGATAAAAGTTGGTCTGCTCTTTCAGGTAATTTTTGTGCCGAAGCATTTTCAACCGTAAGGTTTCAAAAATTCTTCTTAAAAAGTGAGTCGCTGAAAATCAATGAACTCTTCAAAGTCCCTTTTCGGAGCAAGTTCAATGTTACTCCAACCAACTGGCATGAATCAAACTTCCTGTTTCATCGTGGTTTTCGATCCGAAGGTGCACATCAATTTCCTGTTGCATTTCTTCAACGTGGGAAATCACCCCAACGATGCGGTTCTCTTTCCGCAGTGACTTCAGGGTATCAAATACGATGGATAACGATTCCTTGTCGAGCGAGCCAAAACCTTCGTCGAGGAAAAAGAAGTTCTGGTTCGATTCCGTGATCTTCTGAATATTATCGGCCAAAGCCAAAGCCAGCGATAGCGCTGCCTGAAATGTTTGTCCGCCCGACAGGGTTTTCACGCTGCGAACCTTGCCGCCATTCATAAAGTCGCGCACCTGGAAGTTGTTTTCCGGGGTAATCTCCAGGCTTAGTTTCTGCCGCGTCAGCTGGAAAAAACGGTCGTTTGCCGCGTTACACAAATTTTGCAGGTAAACCGACGAAATGTAATTGACAAAACCACTTCCCTTAAACATGGATTTCATGGTACGAATATTCTCAGCCCGGAGGTTCAAGGCTTCCAGCTCCTTTCGAAGGGCCGCCTGATTCTCCAAATCTTGCTGAAGTTTTTTCAGCAGCTCAGTCAGCTTCCCGAACTCCTGGTGTTTTTGTTGAGAAAGCTCATTGAGCGCAGCCATTTCAGCAATCAGTTTTTGATGCAATTCCAGATCATATTTCCGATCACCAACTTCGTTCTGCAACTGTTCTTGTTCTCTTTTTACCAGTGCTAGCTGCTCCCTAAAATTGGCCAGCTTTTGCTTCTCGTTCTCCAAATCAATTTGTTGTACAAGAATGTGCCTGACTTCATCAAGGGTTTGAAATTTAGATTTTTCCAACTGACCATTGATCTCGGTGACTAACTTCCGGTTCGTTTCCTTTTCCTGTTCCAGTTCTTTCCGGTTGGCCATTAAGCCTCCTGCCAAAGTATCTCTTTGTTTTCGCAG
>NZ_LGIA01000189.1 GCF_001270965.1 Sunxiuqinia dokdonensis
ATACTGCAACACAACGGCCACCAAGTACAACCGAAAAGCGGCTCCAATCAATTTCGAAATCAGGAAAAAAAATGAAGCCGTTCGATGACTGAAGATTCCCATGCGTTCCTCCAAAAACGAGTAAATGGAAATCAACTTCAGGCGGTAATAGAAAGGCAACAAAAGAAAAGCCACCAGCCAGTAGCCCACGAGGTTGCCAAAAACAAACTGCAAATACGAGAAGGCGGAATTCCCCACTTCGGCGGGAACCGAAATAAACGTCACGCCCGACAAGGTAGCGCCCAGCATGCCATAGGCTACCAAATACCAGGGCGACGACCGGTTGGCATTAAAAAAGGTGAAGCTGTCGGAATTTCTCGAAGTCAGCCAGGAGACCAACATTAACAAGGCGAAATAGGCAACAACAATTCCCAGAGCAAGAAACGAATTCATACCAATCAGTTAAAGTCGGGGTACAACAAATATTTTTTGCGAATGGATTGGTAAGCCTGGAGCTCATCCTGCCAGCCCGCTTCAATCTCTTCGAGGCTTCTCCCGGCACGAATATCCTGAAGCAGCGCATCGGTTCCGGCCAGCAGATTAAACCAGCGCTCCCGGGTCAGAAAATCGGCTTCATGCTCAAATTGCTTGTAAAAATCGAGGAAGTAGGATAGAGTAAACTGCTCATGGCAGGTGGGTGTCCGAAGGTCAACCCCATAGCAGACCTCTCCCTGTTGCTCCGGGTTTTTCGACATGCCCTCAATACTTTCCGGCCTAAACTGAAAATCGCCAAACCGTGGATCCGGATAACCAATCACCTGAAAAGGGAAATAGGTTCCCCGGCCAATGCTGGCGCTGGTGGCTTCGAAAAAACACAGCGACGGATAAAGCCGGATTGAACGATCATTGGGTAAGTTAGGCGACGGTTTTACCGGCAACGAATACGCCCTGTCGTGCGTGTAACTTCCTGCGGGGATCACCGTCAATTCACATTGAATTTGATCCTTCAGCCAGCCCTCACCATTAATCATTTGTGCCAGCTCGCCCACCGTACAGCCATGCACCACCGGAATGGGATGCATGCCGACAAAGGACTGAAACCCGGGTTTCAACACCGGCCCGGCCACATAATCGCCGTTTGGATTTGGCCGGTCAAACACCAGCAAAGGTTTATCGTTTTCGGCACAGGCCTCCATCACATAGTGCATGGTGCTGATGTAGGTGTAAAACCGAACACCAACATCCTGGATATCGAAGATCAGCACATCCAGGTCAGCCACATCAGCCGCTTGAGGTTTCTTGTTATCCCCGTAGAGAGAAACCACCCGAATGCCGGTTTTCGGGTCCCGCTCATCGGCTACCTGTTCGCCGGCATCGGCATCACCCCGAAATCCGTGTTCGGGACTAAACACCCGCTCCACAGCAAGTTCATGTTGCAGCAGGAAGTCGAGTAAATGTTCTTGCCCAACCATGGAAGTGTGGTTCACCACCAAGCCGATTTTCTTTCCTTGCAACAAGGGCAAATACAAATCCGTGCGTTCAGCAGCCGGCTGAATTTCCTGTGCCAAAACCTGACCGGAAAACAGGATAAAAAAGATCAGTACAATACGCATAACAATTGGTCGTTCTATTGATCACGAAGGTAAGAAAACATCGGTTAATGCATGGCTAACTTTTCGCATTAATCAATCTTTGTTAGTTTTGCCTTTGCAAAAATTGGAACTATGAAAATCCTGAACCGACTACTGTTTTCGGTGGTTTTGTGCCTTTTCGTGCTGCCAGGCAAAACGCAAAACCAACCGGAATTTTTAAAATATCTGGATGACCCGTGGGTGGACTCCACGCTAACACACATGACGCTGGACCAAAAAGTTGGGCAGCTGTTTATTGCCCAGGTTTATTCAAAGGAAAAGCTACCTGCAGGACATGCTATTTTTGAAAAAATTTCGCGATACCACATCGGTGGATTGATCTTTATGCAAGGAACACCCGCCAATCAGCTGGCCATCACTAACCAGCTGCAGGCACAAAGCCAAATTCCGCTGCTGGTGACCATGGATGCGGAATGGGGCCCGGGCTTTCGCCTGACCAGTGCACCCAAGTACCCGGTGCAGATGGCGCTGGGTGCCATACAGAAAGACAGCCTGATTTACCAAATGGGCTACGAAGTGGGAAGCCAACTGAAACGCATTGGTGTTCATGTGAACTACGCGCCGGTAGCCGATGTAAACAGCAATCCGGCCAACCCGGTCATCAATTACCGGTCGTTTGGCGAAGAGCCGGAAAAGGTGGCCCACAAAAGCTGGATGTACGCCAAGGGATTGCAGGATGCCGGCATACTTGCGGTGGCCAAGCATTTTCCCGGACACGGCGATACGGAAACGGACTCACACCTGGGGCTGCCCGTTATTCGGCACGATTTCGATCGGCTGGACCATGTGGAGATGTATCCCTTCAAACACCTGATCGGGCAAGGAATTGGCGGTGTGATGACGGCCCACTTGCATGTGGAAGCCTACGATCCGGAGTCCGACCTTCCGGCTTCGCTTTCAACCAACATGATTCAAAATAAACTCATTGACGATCTGGGCTTCAACGGTCTGGTTATTTCTGATGCCATGAACATGCATGGTGTCAGCAAGCAGTTTTCTGATGGCGAAGCGACCGTCAGAGCCTTGCAAGCCGGAAACGACATGCTGGAAATTGTGCCTAACCTGCCGGTCAGAATTGCGGCTGTAAAAGCGGCCTTGAAAAACGGCCAGCTAACGGAAGAACAGCTGGAACAAAAATGCCGGAAAATTCTGGCCCTGAAAAAGTGGCTCCAACTGGATCGTTACACGCCGGCCTCTCCCGAAGGTCTGGAGGCTGATTATCAACAAGCCGGGTACGAGCTGACCAAACGTTTGCTGCACGAGCAATCGCTGACCCTGTTGAAAAACGAAGGAAAACTGCTCCCGCTTAAGCGGCTGGACACCCTGAAAATTGCAGCGCTTTCCATCGGTGCCGATCACGAAACGCCTTTTCAGAAAATGTTGAGCCGGTACACGACGGTTGATGTCTATCATCTTCCCAAAAACGCATCCAAAGAAGCCATTCAAAAGCTGATGCTTGAGCTGAATGATTACAACCTGCTGATTAGTGGTATTCACGACATGCGCCTGAACGTAAGCGGAAACTATGGGCTGACACCGGTCATCAATGAAGTTCTTCAGGCGTTGGCCAGCAAACCCCAAATTGTGGTGTTGTTTGGCAATCCGTATGCCCTCAACTTCTTGCCAGACGTAGAAAAAGCCGCTGGACTTTTGGTCACTTACCAGGAAAATCAAATGACACAGGAACTGGCGGCTCAAGCCATTTTTGGTGCCATTCGGGTCGATGGCCGGCTGCCTGTCAATGTGAACGATACTTTCTTCCTGAACCAGGGAATCACGCTTCCCAAAATCGGGCGACTCAAATATTCCATTCCCGAGGAAGTAGGCCTTTCGTCCTTCAAACTGAATTCAAAAATTGACAGCATTGCCGAACTGGGGCTCAAGGAAAAAGCGTATCCCGGATGCCAGGTTTTAGTGGCCAAGGACGGACAGGTCATTTTTTATAAAAGCTATGGCTATTTTACCTACGACAAAAAAAGAGCAGTCGATCAGTCCGCCATATACGACTGGGCGTCGCTCACCAAAATTACGGGGCCACTTCCGGCCTTAATCAAACTTCATGGTGAAAAAAAGTTTAACCTTGATTTGCCTTTTTCATTTTACTGGCCCGACTTCAGAAACACCGACAAAGAGAAAATAACGGTTCGTGAAGTGTTGGCCCACCAAGGCGGACTAACTTCCTGGATCCCCTTCTATAAAAATGCCTTACTAAAAAACGGACAGTTAAAGTCCTCGGTTTTCAGAGACCATCCTATTGCCAGCTTTAACCGGCGCATTGCATCCTCGTTGTACCTAAACGAACACTACATTGAACACATTTACCAGGAGATTCGCGATTCCAGATTACTCCCCCACCGTAAGTACACCTACTCCGATTTGGGCTTTCACATCTTTCCGCGAATTATTGAAGACCTGACCGGAAACGACTACGAAGCCTACCTTCGAGATTCGATTTATGCGCCGCTGGGAGCCAACACGATTACCTACAATGCCTACAAGCACTTTCCGCGCGAAGACATTGTGCCTACTGAACAGGACAATGTGTTCAGAAAAGAGTTACTTCAGGGGTTTGTGCATGACGAAGGTGCGTCCATGCTGGGCGGTGTTTCAGGCAATGCCGGCTTGTTCGGATCGGCCAATGATTTGGCCAAAATTATGCAGATGTATTTGCAGTTTGGCTATTACGGCGGCGAACAGTTGCTTGATTCGGCCAGTATTCGCGAATTTACCCGCATTCAATACCCAAAAAATCAAAATCGCCGTGGTTTGGGATTTGACAAGCCTTTTATCGACAACCACAAAAACAAGCTCGATGAAGCCTATCCGGCCGTAGATGCCAGCCCCGAAAGTTTTGGACACAGCGGCTACACCGGCACATTTACTTGGGTGGACCCCAAAAACCAGCTTTTGTTTATTTTCTTTTCCAACCGGGTTTATCCTACCCGCGAAAATCCCAAACTTTTCAAGCTGAATATCCGGCCGGCTATGCACCAAGCCATTTACGACAGTTTAAAATAAGACCTGCGTCGAAAAACACCCACCTCCGGCAGCCATACCTCAAGCCTGTTTATCGGCCGAGAAATGCTAAAAATTGTTAAAATGTTCTTTAACATCAAAGCAATAAAATAGCGTAGGCAGCGACTCAAAGACCGCTTCAATCAATGCATCTCATCACCAAAAAAAGTTTCGTCGAAGTTAAAATCCGACAAATTCGCTGAGTCCTGATTGTGACTCAATTCATATCCCTATATTATTAGATTATTAATTTTAACTTTAAGGGAATTTTAAAAGAATCTAGTTAATAACCCATAAAATTTTACTGCCATGGATAAGAAAATCACATTTAATGAATTGCGTAAAATTAAAGACAGCTTACCTGATGGTTCAATTCGCCAAATCGCGCAAGAGTTTGACATTGAAGTTGAAACCGTCAGGAATTATTTTGGAGGCGCAAATTATGACCGTGGAAAATCCGTAGGGCTGCATATTGAACCAGGGCCAAATGGTGGCGTAGTTTTAATTGATGACACAAAAATATTGGAACGCGCTCAGCAACTTATCGCGGAGCAAGTTCATTAATTCGCTTAAAGTATTATTTTTGAAACTGCCTTATTTAAGATGAGGCAGTTTTTTTTTACCAATTAATCCCAAAAATTATGACCCGTAAGCTCACACTGATCCTGATTTTGGCCGCAACCCTCGGCCTGTCATCCTGCCAACAAAAAACAGAAGCCCTGTTTAATGGCACCGATTTGTCCAATTGGGAGATTTCCATTGGAACCGCCTTAACCGGTTTCGACGACCTGAAAGAAGCAGCCACCGCCGAATCCATTTTCTCGATTGTAGAGCAGGATGGCGAAAAACTGTTGCGCATCTCCGGCGATGTGAACGCCTCGATTGCCACCAAAAAAGAATACGGAAATTACCACTTACGCCTGGAATTTAAGCATGGCGAAGATGTTTACACCAACCGCAACAGCGGACTGCTGTACCACAGCTTTGGTCCGTTTGGCATTGGGCTGGGCACCTGGATGAGCTCCATCGAGCTACAGTTGATGCACGAAAACCTCGGCGACGCTTACATGATGGGTGACTCGTATGCCGAAATACCCGTTCGAAAAGAAGGTGACAATCCGGTTTATGCTGCCGATGGTGAACTGCTTTCATTTGGCGAAAACCAAAATGGCGGCAAAATTGCCCGCAAAAGCTCGAACCAGGAAAAAGCGATCGGTGAATGGAATGTGGTTGACCTCTACTGTGTCGGCCAAAAAGCCATTCACGTGGTCAATGGCGTGAAAGTGATGGAATGCGAAAACACGGGCATGCTGATTGACGGACAGGTTCAACCACTTAGCAAAGGAAAAATTCAAATCCAATCAGAAGGCTCGGAGTTGCTCATCCGCAAAGCAGAACTCACGCCAATCAAAACGTTACCTGATAACTTCTGATCCGGAAGTAGAAACAGTATAAAAAGAAAGCGGTGTGAAGACTCATTCACACCGCTTTTTGTTTATTTTTTTGTCCGCTTGCGCTTGGCCCGTGGTTGGTCCATGGCCGCTTTTTTCTTCTTTTTGATTTTCGGAACCGATACGCGTTCCTCGCCGGTCACCCGGTCAACCTCCAGCGCGTGCCCGTCAAGCGAAGAGCTGTTCATCGATTGAATCAAATCTTTTTCAAAACGACTGTCGATTTCGAAGAAGGAAAATTTACGCTGAATATCGATTTTGCCGATTTCAACATTCTTTCTTTTTGAGTGCTCATTAATTAAGCCCAAAAGTCGCGAAGCGTTTAGGTTTTGCTTTTTACCCGCGTTGATAAACAAACGGCTGAAGCTCATGTTTTCATTGCCATAATCGCCTCCCCGATCGCCCCGGTCATTTCCGCGTCCACCGCGTTTTTCAAAGGTTTTTCGTTCGTTTCCTCCGCGTACATTCAGGTCAGGCGCATTTTTGTAATAGGCTAAAAAGCGGTTGAATTCGGCCGACACAAATCGCTTCAAGATTTCCTCGCTGCTCAGTCCGGCAAATTTCTCCATAATGGCTGGCATGTACGGATCGATTTTCGAATCATTTACTTCAACTTGAGCCACTTTTTCAACCAAATGCATCAGCTGCACTTCGCAAATTTCTTCGCCACCAGGCACATCCTTGCGCTCAAACCTTTTGTTTGAAAGCTTTTCGATGTGACGCAATTTACCGGTTTCGCGCATGTGCAAAATCGAAACTGAGATTCCGCTTTTTCCAGCCCGCCCGGTTCGTCCACTCCGGTGAATGTAGGCCTCCGGATCATCCGGCAAGCTATAGTTAATTACGTGGCTGAGGTTGTTCACATCAAGTCCGCGGGCTGCCACGTCGGTGGCCACCAACATTTGCAACTGCCCGGTACGGAAACGGTTCATCACATAATCGCGCTGGGCCTGCGATAAATCACCATGTAACGCATCGGCATTGTACCCGTCTTCCATCAGCTTTTCAGCGACATCGCGGGTTTCCATGCGTGTACGGCAAAATACAATCGCATAGCAGTTCGGATAGTTATCAGCCACCCGCTTCAGCGTAGCGTATTTATCTTTGGCCTGAACCACATAATAATGGTGCTCCACATTGGCGGCACCTTCATTCTTACGCCCCACCGAAATTTCTTCGGGCGAGTGCAGGTATTTCTTGGTCAGATTGGCAATTTCGCGCGGCATCGTCGCCGAAAACAACAAAGTTTGTTTAATGGCCGGAGTCTCCGCCAAAATAGCATCCAGCTCTTCTTTGAAACCCATGTTGAGCATCTCATCCGCCTCGTCAAGCACCATCCAGCGAATCTGGCTTACATTTAATACTTTGCGTCGAATCAGGTCATGGACCCGTCCCGGAGTGCCAACCACGACCTGGCCGCCACTCCGCAGTTCGCGAATTTGCTTGCCAATATCGGCACCACCATAAACGGCAATATTCTTAAAACCTTTCAGGTTCTTTGAAAAAGCATCGAGGTCGCGGCTGATTTGCAGGCACAATTCACGCGTGGGACACAAAATCAGCGATTGGATATCTTTTTTATTGACATCGCAGTTGTGCAAAATTGGCAAGCCAAAAGCCGCTGTTTTCCCTGTTCCCGTTTGCGCCAGGGCAATCAAGTCGTTCTTGTTGTTTAAAAGATGTGGAATTGTTTTCTCCTGAATAGGAGTCGGTTGCTCAAAGCCCATTTCTGAAATGGCGCTGAGCAGTTCGGGTTTGATACCCGTCTGTTCAAATGTCATCATTGTATTTATTTAAGCGAAGAACAACACGTTCGTCGCGCCCAATACGCACTGATGACAATAAAATTTACTTTTCAATACACCCCTATGCCACCGATGCAAAAAATTGAGCTGCAAAGATAGATTTATTTTTCACACCTGATGCTTAGGCCTTTCTCATGTAAACCTGGTGTTAAGTCAATGTCCAACAACAGCTATTAAGTTACTGTATTACAAGGCACAGAACCAATACATTTTGTAACTTACTTCCTGAAACAAAATTGTCATTCCATGGCACACTCCTACTTGTTTAACTGCCGAAGGTGCAAACACAGCCAACAACTTTACGAAGGCTGGCGTTTTATGGAGCACGATCAAACGGTTGAATCGGTCCTGAATTCAACCCAAATCAAGCTCCATTACAAAACCCGGGAGAAGATTACATCGCTGGCGAAAACCCACCACCAACTTCAAGTGAAAACAGAATACAAAATTTACCGCTGCCAGACTTGTCTTCAACTCTCGGACAAGCTGGTGGTCACCGTTTGGAACGGCGAACAACGGCTTCATCAAACCCAGTTTAAATGTGCCAACTGCCGCGCACGGCTTAAACATACCAATATTCACCGGGTGAAATTTGCCATCTGTCCCAAGTGCAAAAGCAAGCAGTTTGAAAAATCAAAAGTGTTAATGCTTTGGAATTAAGTTAATATGATTAGCTTTGCGCCAAAGTTTTACAGATGACTATTGTACTCGTTGCCCTCCTTGTTTTCCTGATCAACATTCCATTCGGTTACCTGCGATCAAAACATAAAAAGTTTAGCTTCATGTGGTGGGTTTACATTCACATTCCGGTTCCGATGGTTATTTTGCTGCGGATTTATAGTGATATTGGCTTTGCCTTTTATACCTATCCGATTTTGGTAGGCGCATTTTTTGCCGGACAACTCGTCGGACGTGTTTACCTACCAAGCAAATGTGGTAATTAAGCGATCTTAATTCCTCCGTACAGCTCAAAAAATCGATGACAACCCGGTGAGTTCTTGCTTTTTTCCTTCAACTTTTGTTCGAAAAACACCAATTGACTTGCAACAAAAAAATGCCTAACTTGGAAAGGTGAAAACGAAAATATTAATTGTAGATGACTACAATATTTTCAGGCAGGGACTCAAATTACTCTTAGAGAAACATGAAAATTTTAAAGTAGTTGGCGAAGCTTTAAATGCAAACGATCTGTTTGAAATTCTCAAACAAACTAGACCTGATATCATCGTTATGGATTTGATGCTTCCGCAGAAGTCTGTTGTTGCCATTTCGAAAAAGCTCAACCGCGAATATCCCAACATTCCGCTACTTATTATTACCGTAAACGCCATTGAATACACCATTTTGCAATGTGTTATCAACGGTGCTCGCGGACTGATTTGGAAGAACAACACCCCGGAAGAATTGATTTTAGCCATTGAAACCATCGTGGCTGGTGAGCGCTATTTCGAAATTCCGGAATCGGCCATGGTATCACAGGTTATTCAGCACGCGCAGTTGGTCTTACCCGAAGTGCACCAGTTTATCGAAGTCAGTGATCGGGAGCTTGAAGTGCTCAAACTAATTGCCGATGGACATTCCTACAAAGAGATTGGACAAATTCTCCATATCAGTCCGCGCACAGTCGAAAGCCATAAGAACAATATTCTATCAAAATTGAAACTAAACACCACAGCCGACTTGATCAAATATGCCATCAAACATCAACTGATTGAAATAGAATGAGCCCCCGCACAACCCCAAATCACCGGACAAGTCATCTACTTCTATCCGTACTTTTACGGATCAATTTGGTTCTTTCACCGATTGCCTCACATGACTATTTTTCGATAACTTAGTTCACCATTAAAAAAAACCCAATCGAATAAGCCACTGCCCGAAGACCTTTCGTCATCCATTGTCTTTTTAAGTTTAAAATTTCATGGGCTGTAATTTACCGACAAAATGGAATCAAACTGTAGAGTTGTTATCTTCGAAAGCTATCCGCTTTTCTCATCAGGAATGAAAACCATTCTTGGTGCATCCAACACCATTGAAGTTACTGGAGAAGCAACGAGTATCGATCACCTCTTGCACCTGATTCAGGATACTTATCCGACGATCATCGTATTCGACATTATTCACTGTGTAAATGCCGGCATTAAACCACTCCGGAAAATAGCACGAAAATTTCCCCACATTCCGCTACTGTTAATTGTTGGCGAAGAATATGCCGACTGCTTTGATACCTATATCCGACTGGGTGTAAAAGGGTTTGTTTTCAAAGACGACAGCCCAGCGGAGTTTATCCGGGCAATTAAGGAAGTTTGCTCCGGGCACGATCATTTCAGAAACCAGGTTCGGTCGTACTTTCAGGAATCTCTTCAATCGAACCGAAAAGACCGCGCTTCGAAACAGTCGAACCATAGCCTGACCGACCGGGAAACTTCAGTATTGAAACTATTTTGCAGGGGACTCACCTACAAGGAAATTGGCCATCAACTCTCGATCAGCCCGCGAACAGTGGAAACCCACAAGCAAAATATCCTGTCGAAGCTGAGGGTGAAGTCAACCGTTGACATGGTCAAGTATGCCTTCCACAATCGAATTTTAAGCTGACTGGCATGCCCCACAAGCCCGCCATGCAGCGTTTTCCACCCGCAATATATCCGTAAAATGCCGGATTGAAAGGGCTGCTCCATTGTCGTAATTTTATTTGCAGCGGATCCGATCACTGGGTATAACCTGCATCCAATCGTACAGGAATGACTACTGACAATAGACTAACCTGATTAGACCGGCCCATTTCTCGGATTCGTTTAAAAAATCGGCAAATGAAAGAAAATCAGCCTGACATCAAACTGGATGAATTAATCATGGTTGAATCACCGTATTGTATTCTTCAAGATTTGAAACTTGAGGAGGATGGTTCAATTACCGCTAAAGTGTTTAATGAGTATCAGCCCAGTGACGAAGGAGGGCCCATTGCCGGTGCCGAATTTGGAAGACACATCGCCATTTTGGGATCAATTGCCCTGGCCAACGCTCTACAACATAATCATAGCCACTATTTCCTCGCCGTTCGTGCAAACATCAAACGAGAAATACAAGATGCCTATCGTTTCGACGAACTAAAACTGTATGCCAAGCCCATGAAGCTCGAAAAAAGAAAAGGCAAAATTTACGGCGAAATTTACGGGCGAAACAACGAACTGGTCAATACCGCAAAAGTGGATTACATGATCCTGGAGCGCGAAGTCTTCTCGAAAGTTTATGAACGGCATAAAAAAGAAAATTCATACCAAAACAAAGTCAGCCCCTACATTAAACGACGCCACCTGACCAACATCGTCATTGACGGTCATACGGCCAGAGCTGAGTTTGGAACCATATTAAAAAATGAATGTGAAGGTCATTTCCGGGATTTTCCGGCACTTCCGGTAGCGCTCATCGGTGGGCTCTTTGGAGAACTGGGGTACCAATTATTCAAGCACAATCTGCCGGGCTTTGACACTATCATCAGCCCTCGAACAGATATCAAAGCCCACGGCCTTGTGTTTAGCGGCGAGCACCTGCATTTCGCCGGACGAATTAGTCAATGGATTAGCGATGAGGCCATATTAATTACCGCCGAAGCCCTGGTGGGCGACGACGTGGTTGCAGATGTGAGTTTCATCCTCAAAGGAGTCAAGCAAGAGAAAGAAAAAGGCCACCGAAAACAACAACTTAAAAAAATCATTCGCCGATATAACCCATTTTCAAAAGGTTAATCGCGTCATCCCATTCCCTTTCTCACACAAAATATCCGGAAGATTCCTGATTGATTGGCCCGCCTATTTCCACTACCTTTTTTTTCGCATTTCAATAAAAGACCATTTCAACGGCCAATCTCTGTCGCGGGTTCCTGGCCAAAAGGAAGCTGCTTAGCATGAGACCCTTCGTTCCTTAAGGCCTTGGCGATGGCTAAGAACCCTTAAAGCACGGGGACTCAAGGATACTTCAACAAAAAAATAAATGATTCAAATTTTGTATTTATGAAGAAGGACTACTTTTCTCTCAAACTCACGTGCTGTTCCCGATGTTGGCGTTTTGGTCTGATTTTTTCCAGCCTCACCATGGGCTTTATGCTGATGACCGCCATCGCCATCGCCCAAACCGGTAACATACAAGGAATCGCGCCGGTAATTTCGCCTACCAACGGAACGGCTATTGACGGAAATGCCTATGCCAACTGGACAAAGGCTGATACGATAATTAACGGTGTCTTACAGGACTGGTCCACTTCCGGAGATATTTTTTACTGGGGCCAGGTCTATCCGGGCCCGGGAGCCGGTGTTTTGGATGTCATCCAACGAACACCTCCTCAGCTGGATACCATCATGGCACCCATGCCTTATACACCCGGTGTGGATAAGGATACGGTGATCGTCTATTTTGATGCGCTCTCTCCTGGTGACCCCACCACTTTCACAACAGATGCAAAAATCAACCAAAATCCCAATGTATATACCTGGGGAAAAGGGAATGTGCCACCTAAAAATGAAATCCAGAATGCAGGGGCGCTGTTTACCTGGGGTGACCCCTCGCTGACTGGTATTGACGGTTACCCTGGAAACTCGGATGATTTGTGGTGTGCCTTTGCCGGTGACCGCTCCGCAGTGAACGGCAGCAGCTATATCGATTTTGAATTTCTGCAGGCACCTCTATACATGGATACTACCGCAATAAAGAATGGATTTCCTGAAGGGGGATTCACGTCTCATGGTCCTGACAACGGGCGTACCGTCGGCGATTACCTCGTTACTGTAGAATTCACAGGAGGGGGACCACATGCCAATGTCATTGTTAATAGGTGGACTGATATTGGAGGCGGAAACTTCGAATATCAGCAAGTTCTTTCCTCCGAGGACGATCCGATGAACGGATATCCCTATGGCTCCATTCTGGCTTCGGTAAACACCGAAAAAACCTATGTCCACTTTCCTGCCTTCGGACAGATTGAACAAGTAACTTTAGGCCAGCACCATGCGGATGGTTCTTACTATAAAGACACCACGCTCGTATTACCCTACTATGTCGTCAACCAATGGTGCGAAGGAGCAATCAATGTGAGCTCTTTATTTGAGTTGAATGAAAATCCCTGCTTTATCGTGAGCACAGTATTTATCCGCACGCGATCTTCAGGAGAATCTGATCAATCACAGTTGAAAGACATTCCCGGACCACCGATTCAGCTGAATATCGTAGCAGATCCTCCAGTAGCAAGCTGTCCATCCGATCCTGATATCCAGGCTTGTACTTCAAACGAAGCGATAGCAGAGGCATACGAAACATGGAAAGCAGGCTTCAGCTATACTGGGGGAACCGACCCCGTGACGATGATCTCTGGCGATTTTCCTGATTTGCCAACCAATCCGCTTTGCGAAGGTGTGGATATCGAATACGAATACATCATTGAAGACTTCTGCGGAAACAGGGATTCATGTAGTGCGACGTTTACGGTGACAGCTCCTGACGCATTGGTTGTCAACGACGGCGGAGATGAACTCGATCACCTCTCATGTGACTA
>NZ_LGIA01000190.1 GCF_001270965.1 Sunxiuqinia dokdonensis
CCCGACTGGTAATAAATGCTGTTGGGCTTGTTCGGATAAATATTCTCCGGATTGAGCACAATCGCCGGATCGGGATTGGGCCACGACTGTCCGCCGAAAAACTGGATGTCGAAAAACAAAATCTCATAATCGCGTTGTTTATAGGCGTGACTCGCACCAAACTTCAATTTGGCGTCCTTTTCCCGAAAAAAGTATTTTTTGGTCACATCAAACTTCGCAATGGCATTCAATTCCTCCAACGACCGCCAAATGCGGGTGGGGTTTCCGCCGGCTCCAGCCATGAAAAAGCTTCCGTTTGCCGTGTGGGTAAAAGCCGTCTTACGGATATCTGGATCTTCGGAAGTGGAAAAAGTCGGCGACAACCGCCAGTCGATCTCCCAGCCCGAGTTGCTCAAAACATGGGTTCCGTTCAGCAGCATGTTCGACAACGAGCGTTGGTTGTACTCCAGGTTGTGCGAGGTCGCCTCATAGCCAGATTGCCCAACTGCTGCGCCATCATTTTCAATATGAAAGATACCGGCCCGGCTTTCGCCATTTTGAAGCCGCAAACCTGTGAGCCTGATTTTGGTCAACCGGTTTTTATAGGCCAGTCCACCCAGCATTCCCACCAGCACATTTTGTTCGCCCAAAGCCCCGTTTTGCAGGGTGGCGTAGCGCATCTCGTACTTGTTGGGATCGATAAAACGCTGGTATTCGCCATACACCACATCATCGTAATACTTGTATTCCGTTTTGTATGAAAGCGAAAAAACATAGCCTAGTTTTGAGCTGTTGCCCGCATGCTTTCTTAAATTGATTTGATCGCCCATCGAAAAACTGACACTGTAATTGACCGGACTTGTTTTCTGACGTGCAGCCAGTTGCGGGTTGAATGAATTGATGAAGTCAACGGTTTCCTGCTGCGAAGCTCTACTCACCGGAGTAGGAATGTTAGGCAGCTTGGCACGCGAAGGCAAAGCACGGGTGCCGTCATCAAAGCCCAGAAAGTCAGTTTTTCCTCCCGTGTAGCTCAGGTAGTCGGAGTTCAGGTGCATGTCGGGATTAAACGAAGTACTTGCCGAAACACTGATGAACTTCGCTTCAGGAAAATCTTTGGTTTCCACGTTCATCATTCCCCCGGTAAAATCGGCAGGCATATCGGCAGTAAAATTCTTGCTCACCAGCATGTTGTCAATCAGGTTGGTGGGGAAAATATCCATTTGCAGACTGTTCCGATCCGGGTCCAAGCCTGGAATGTCCATGCCATTCAGGGTGGTTTTCGAATAGCGGTCGCCCAGGCCCCGGACATAAATGTACTTGCCGTCTTCAACCGAAACACCAGTCACCCGCTTGGCGGCTTCCACGGCATTATCATCACCTGCCAATTTCATTTTAGCAGAAGAAATTCCATCCATGATGGTGGCCGATTGCCGCTTGATGGTGTTCAGCGCTGCTTCGGTCGTTCGGATAATTTCGGCCGACACCACCACTTCCTCCAACTCCAGGGTACTTTCTTTCAGGCGGAGGTTATTTAAAACCGTCACTTCGCCGGCTTTCACCTGCACCTCATTCACAGTCAACCGCTGGTAGGAAATAAACGACATGAGTAAGGTGTAGCTGCCCGCATCCATATCCATGGAAAATTGTCCGTCCAAATCCGTAATGGTTCCCGTCGTAGTGCCTTCCACTTGAATGGCAACACCAACCAAGGTTTCGCCTGTTTTGTCATCGAAAACGGTTCCCCTGATTTTGCCCTGCTGGGCTGATAAAGTGAGGAACGAGCAAAAGAAAAATACCGTAACTAAAAGCTTCATATACTGTAACATTTAAACCCGAAATACACAAAGAAACAGACTTGCAAAATCGCTCTTGCAAGCCTGTTTTCTCTTTCAGACTTTTAAAAAAAAGGGGGTTGATATTATAATCCTGTCAAAGCTCCTGCTTTTGAAGCCCATGTCCAGCCGAACACCGATGCATCGGCGCCTACAGTTGGTGAGCTAACTGCCGTTACGCCTGCCGGAACATCGCCATTGACATGGCTTGCCAAATCGGCTTCGGCTACATCCAGCTCAATTCCTTCGAAGGTCACGCCTGCTGCTGTCACGCGGTTAATCATTTGGCCTTCGATAATTCCGGTGATGAAAATATTCATCAGGTCAACAATTGAATTGTCATCAACATTGATCAGGTCTTCCAAACTTCTTGTTCCGTCTTCGGTTGTTACCGAGCTTACAACAGTCCCGTTTTTAATGATGTGGCCGGCTTCCATGGAACCTTCCGGTCCATCCAATTCGAAACCATGTCCGGTTGGGGTAACAACCACAAAGTTATCCAGCGTTCCGTTCCACGACTGGTCTGTGTCGATGCCATCATCGCCTACATTCCACACCAATGCGTTTTTGACATTAACCGTTCCGCCAAACCACTCGATACCGTCATCCTGGTTGGCCACAACTTCAACATTTTCAATCACTGTTTCTGAACCAACACCGCCTAAAGTAAGGCCGTTGATTTCGTTTCCAGATCCGATGTTGGTCCCGCCGTGGCGGATGGAGATATACTTGATAACCCCGGAATTGTCGGCAGCTTGGTTTCCACCGTACAAACCATTGGTATCGGAAGTTGGAATTCCTTCAATTTGCACTTCGCTCACATCACCCGACTCGTTTGAGGCTGAAATGGGCGCTTTACCCAACACGATTACACCACCCCAAAGGCCGTTGATGTCCGGGTCAAGATTTGGACTTCCAAAAATTCCGGCTTCAACATCTTCTGGTGAAAGTTCATCGGCTACCGACGTAAAAATAATCGGTGCATCGGCTGTTCCTTCAGCCATCAGCTTGCCGCCGCGGGCAACAAGCAAAGCCGTAGCGTTGGCTCCAGTACCAGCCTGTCCTTTTACAATCACGCCAGGCTCAATGGTTAATGTAGCGCCGTCCAACACCGAAACGCGGTTACCCAGAACATACACATTGCCGGTTTCCCAGGTGGTATCTTCGCTAATATTGGAGGTAATGGTGAATTCTGTTTCTTCTTCCTCCACAGGGGGAATTGGATCATCCTTGTCATCACAAGAACTCAATACAAATAAGCTTCCGAACAAAGCAATTACGAGATAAAGACTTAATTTTTTCATAGTCATTAATGTTAATCTGAATTTTAAATTTTGATTCTGTTTCGTTTTTCTGAATCAACTTGTTTTTGCTGATTAAATCTGTTTGGTTTTCGGATGCTAAGTACGGGTAAACCTATTACAGCTTGATTACAGTTTGGCTACGCTTGTATTACATTTGGATAACAAGCCGTTTAATAATACCCTGATAAACAACGCAAAAAACCCCGGCCAAAAACTGACCGGGGTTTGTTTATCTGATTACAATTCAATTAATAAGCGGAAAATCGGGGCGCTTTATCCTTTGGCAAGCGAGAATAGGAATTCCAATCCTCCTTCGGGCTTGTTGCGTACCGAAATATCGCCTTTGTGCAGCTGTACGGCATTTTTCACAATGGACAACCCGAGTCCGGTGCCGCCATTTTCGCGCGTGCGACCTTCATCGGCCCGGTAAAAACGCTCGAAAATGCGCGGCAAGTGCTCCTCTGCAATTCCTTTGCCCGTATCAGAATAACTCAGGTAATAGAATTTCTCGTCTTCGAGGTATTGCTTAATCAGGATGTTGGTATTTTCACCGGCATAATTAACCGAGTTTTCAATGAGATTCTGGAAAATGGATGACAGCAGACTATCATTTCCATAAACAGTTACCTGCTCGCTTACAGCAAGCTGCACCAGCATCTTTTTCTCGTCCAGCCGCGATTCCAGGTTTTCAATCACATCGTTAATCAATGGCCTGAGATGAACCTGTTTGAATTCGAACAGATCGCCGGCATCTTCAATATTATTCAACAAGGAAATATCGTTCAGCAAAGAATTCAATCGTTCGCTCTGAATAAAAGCCCGCTCAATAAAATAGGTCAGTTTCTCCTTCGGAAGATTTTTGTTGTTCAAAATCGTTTCCAAATAACCTTTGACCGACGCCAGCGGAGTCTTTAACTCGTGGGCAATATTCGAGGTCAGTTGCTGCTTTAGCAAACGTCTTTTCTCGGGACGGGTAACATCGCTGATCAACACTTCGAAACTTTTGTCGGGAAACACAATGCTCTGAACGTTGAAGTACTTTTCATTTTTTGAAATCGTAACCGAAAACTGGGGTAAGTCCTTCGAATTAACGATGTAATTTGGACTGAGGTATTTTTCAATTTGAACCAGGAGCGGCTTAAAATCCTCGATCTCAAAAAGCTTTTCGGCCGAAACTGACGAACGCTCCGAAATCAGGTTGATATACTGAATGAAATGGCTGTTGGCCAGTATTTTTTCTTTATTGGGAAGAAAAAAGGCAATCCCTTCATTCAAGGCATTCAGGTGATTAAAAAGCCGGTCTTTCTCGGCTGTCAAATCCTCTTTTGTTTTTCGCAATCGATTATATATTTGAATGATTTGCCGTCGAATATCGCCAAACTCCGAGTCAGCAAAACCAAAATTCGGGTCAATATCTTCATTGTTTCCAGCCCGCACGGCAAAATCGCGCAGGCGGTCAATAAACTCTCCCAGGCGGTTGGTCACCAGCGACAGCAGGATCCACATCATGATGAACAAAGCCAGCATGAAAAAGATAAACACGCGTTCGGTTTTCAAAAAATCTTTGACCTCAATGTTGTACACCACCGCACAGCGCACAAAATAGTCGTCGTAAAAGCGGGCGAAATAGTAGAAATCCTGCCCCGTCGTTGCGGAATGCCGGATGTTGGCTCCGGTTTCAGAATAGAGTGCTTTTTGCACTTCGGGGCGCATCAGGTGGTTTTCCATTTCTTCAGCGTCGGGCACAAAACTATCATACAACACCTCGCCTTTCCCGTCAATCACGGTCACACGGATATTACTTTCCGGAATCAGGTATTTCACCGTATCCAGCCGGGCGAAGTTCTGCTCTGGAATAATGTTGTAATGCTCGATATAACGGTGGGTAAAGCCTGCGATATTGTCGAGCGTGTTTTCCAACTGGTCCGTCCGGTAACGCTTTTCGCGGTTGAACTGGAAAGCCAGAATAGCAATCATGAAAAAGATGAAGGCAGCAAAAAAGTATATAAAAATACGATGCTTGTATGTTCGTCGTTTAAGTACCACGGTTGTATGTTTTAAATTTCAAGTTGCAATTTCCAAGTTCCAAATACCTTCCTTACTCGAAGCAATAGCCATAACCGGAGCGGCCTTTGATGGCAGCGCCATATTCTTTAATCTTCTTCCGCAAGCGGGCAATATTCACGTCCACGTTTCGCTCGGTCACAATCACATCATCGCTCCAAATGCGGCTTAAAATCTCATCACGCGAAATATATTTTCCGCGGTTTTTCATCAGCAAGGCCAAAATTTCAAATTCCTTCCGGGTCAGTTTTACGGCCTCGTTATCAATGGTTGCCGATTTGCGGTTGATATCGAGCTGCAAACCACCAACTTCCAGTATTGTTGATGGCTTTTTGGTCATCGTTCCACGTTTCAAAACGGCTTTAATGCGCACCACCACTTCCTTGATCGAAAAAGGCTTCACGATATAGTCGTCGCCACCCACATTGAATCCGGTCAGCAAATCATTTTCCGAGCCTTTGGCTGTCAGAAAAATGATCGGCACATCCAGCTCCTTTTCCTTTCGTAGGATATCGGCCATTTTATAACCCGACAGGCCACCCATCATCACATCGAGCAAAATGAGGTGGTAATTTTCCAGCGACAGGCTCAGGGCCTCTTCGGCCGACGAAGCTACATCAATTTCGAAACCCTCGCTCGACAAGTTGAACTGCAGGATTTCGCGCAGATCCTTTTCATCGTCAACTACCAATATTTTGGGCGTATAATCCATGGTTTATTTGTCAATTTTATGGTGACGGATATCCTTCCCCTCAATCGAATAAATCGCGGCTTCGGCAATGTTGGTAGCATGATCCGCAATGCGTTCAATGTTCGAGATCATTTCCTTGATGGTGACGATACTCATCAGCAAATGCTTGTTGCTCTCGGCCGTGTCGGTTTTGGCCAAAATCTTTTTCAGCAGTTTATGATTGACTTCGTCAAAAACCACATCATTTTTAATGGTCCAAATAGCAAATTCCCGGTCGTCGTTTAAATAGGAAAGCAACGATTTGCGAACCATCTTGATGCTCTGGATGGTCATGTTCGAAAGCACTTCCTTCAGCCGGTCATACACTTCGGGCGTTTTTATTTTCTTGACGAAATTTGTCACATTCAACACAATATCGCCAATCCGCTCGAGGCTCAGGATAATGCGGTAACAAGCCATAATCCATCTCAAATCCGAAGCTACCGGCTTGTACAGCACAATGGCATTCACAATCTTATCGCTTAGCTTCACTTCCCGTTTGTCGATGTCTTTCTCGTTTTGCAGGATTTTTTTCAACACATCGTCAGGAACGGTAATCTCGCCTGAGGTGACGATTTGCTCCATCATGTCGAGCTGTTCCAGCACCAGGTTGGCAAAAGCCTCAAAGTCGGCCTGGATATGATTAATGGCGTCATCTTTTTTTAGGGTCATATTTTGAATATTTTACTGATTGTTAACCAAACTTACCCGTTAAGTATTCTTCTGTTCTCGGATCAATGGGGTTGGTAAACATGTTTTTGGTTTTGCCATATTCAACCAACTCACCAAGATACATAAATAATGAATAATCAGAGATGCGTGCGGCCTGTGACATGTTGTGCGTAACCAACACGATAGTATAGTGCTCTTTTAGCTTGACCAGCAGATCTTCGATTTTTGCAGTCGCAATGGGGTCGAGCGCCGAGGTGGGTTCGTCCATCAAAATTACTTCGGGACTGAACGCCAGCGCCCGAGCAATGCATAAACGCTGCTGCTGCCCGCCGGACAGGAAGGTGCCTTTTTTGAAAAGTGAATCTTTCACTTCGTCCCACAGTGCCACATCGCGCAGCGAGCGTTCAACAATCTCGTCGCGCTCCACTTTTTTGGTACGGATGCCGTTCAGCTTATAGCCCGCAATCACGTTGTCGTAAATGCTCATGGTCGGAAACGGGTTTGGGCGTTGAAAAACCATGCCCATGTGCCGCCGCAGCTTGATGGCCGGCATCTCGTAAATATTCTTCCCGTTGAGCAATGCCTCGCCTTCGGTGGTGATATTTTCGTATAGCTCGTGCATGCGGTTCAAAGCCCTAAGCAAGGTACTCTTGCCACAACCCGACGGCCCCATGATGGCGGTGACCGTGTTCTTCTTTATTTCGACTGAAACATTCTTCACCGCATAATTCTTGTCGTAAGCGATCGACAAATCATTCAGCGACAAGATCGGGTTCTTTACTTCAGCAATGGTATTTGTAGTCATGTTCTATCGTCTTTTGGCAACAATTTGTTTCGAAACCAAATTCAGAACTAGAATCATTGCCATCAACAGCAATGACGAGCTCCAGATGAGGCCGACCATGTTGGGGTCGTTGTAAAACTCCCAGATTAGCAAAGGAATGGCGCTGGTAGGCTTGGTCATATCCAGGTTAATCATGGAACTTCCCAACGCGGTTAACATCAGCGGGGCCGTTTCTCCCAGAATGCGCGAGATGCCCAGCAAAATGCCGGTGATCAAACCGCTAAATCCGGTGGGAATTAGCACCCTCAAAATCACTTTGTGGTACGGAACCCCCAGTGCCAGCGCGGCTTCTTTGAGGCTTTCGGGAATCATTTTTAAAGTTTCTTCGGTGGATCGTACAATCATGGGCAACATCATAATGGCCAGGGAAACACTTCCGGCCAAAGCCGAAAAGCCCATGGTAATGTGTTTCACAATCCACAAATAAGAGATCAATCCCAGCACAATGGAGGGCACGCCCTGCAAGATATCGGAAATATCGCGGGTGATATTGGCCATAAAACTGCCCTGGTTTTCGTAAAGGTAAATACCCGTTAAAATTCCAATCGGAATGGCAAGGGCCGAAGCCAGAATGACCATCAGCAAGGTACCCACAATGCCGTTGGCAATACCTCCGGGAATCAGCTCCCCATTGGCAACAGCCGTCATCGCCTCGAAGGTGTCGGGCGTGTTTTCAATCAGAAAGTCGAGGCTGATTTGCCGGTAACCTTCCACCACCAGCTTCCAAATAATCAGGATAATGGGCGAAATGGTAATCAGCGAAAGCACAATCACCGCGCCAAGCACCAGCTTGTCTTTGAGCAACCTGCCGGAGGAATGATCCTGACTTTTCAGTATATCGATGGATTCCATAGCTACTTAGTTCATCTTTTTAATAATCAACTTGCCGATGGCGTTAATCACTCCGGTCATTAGAAACAAAAGCAGTCCGATCGCAATCAGCGAACTGAGCTTGAGCCCGTCAGCTTCGCCAAACTGGTTGGCAATCACACTGGCCATGGTGTTTCCGGTGTCAAACAAACTGTCGGGCACCAAGTTGGTATTTCCAATCAGCATGGTTACGGCCATGGTTTCGCCCAAAGCCCTGCCGAAAGAAAGGATGTAGCCGGCTACAATTCCGGATCGTGCGGCAGGAATGGTGACCGTAGTGATCACTTCCAGGCGGGTAGCGCCCAGCGAGTAGGCTGCCTCTTTCAAATCGTTGGGCACCATGCCAATAATTTCGTTGCTGAGTGATGTGGCATAGGGAATGATCATGATTGCCAAAATCAGGCTGGCGGTGAAAATGCCGAATCCTTGTCCGCCAAAGCCCAGATCGATCAGTAAGGGGCGCAGCACGTAAAATCCCCACAAGCCGTAAACAATGGACGGGATCCCGGCCAGCAAATCGACCAAAATACCCAGGATGCGCGCCACGCGTGTTCCCCGAAAATATTCACCCAGAAAAAGAGAAGTGGAAAATGAAAGCGGCAGCGAAATGAGCAGCGCGGCAAATGAGGTGATCAAAGTACCAACGATAAAGGGCAAGGCGCCGTACTTTTCGCGTCCATAAGTCGGATCCCACTCGCCGGAGATGATGAACCGCAAGCCAAAGGTTTTGAAAGCCGGCAACGAACCTCCCACCAAGGAATATAACATGCCGGCAGCCAGGAGCAGAATCAAAATTGAAACAGAAAATAAGACGGCTTTGGTGATTTTATCGCTGTTCATTTGTTGCCTTTTCTTACTCAGCGGGTGACTTGAAGTCACCCACCGAGTATTAGCTTAAATCATTTTACTCTTTTAAAATCGCTTCACCGTTGTAGGTCACACTGCGAAGAATGGCTTTTGCCTTTTGAACGGTCGCCTCGGGCAGCGGTGCATAATTGACCTTCGCTGCCTGAGCTTGCGCGTCTTCGCTAACCAGCCAGTCCAAAAACTCAACAGTTCCCCGGGCCAACGCTTCCGAACGACCATCATAAGCCTGCTCCTTGTATAAAATAATCCAGGTGAATCCGCTGATTGGGTAAGCCGTTGGAAAGTCCGAATTGGTAACCATCACCCGGGTGTCGGCAGGAATATCGCCTTGAGCTGCTGCGCTGATACTTTCAATGCTTGGCTCGATGTATTCGCCACTGCTGTTTTGAACTTTGGCCGTTTGAATTTTTTGCGCGAAGGCAAATTCAGAACCGATGTACCCAATGGCGCCTTCGGTTTGGCTGATAGTTCCGGCCACACCGGGATTTCCCTTGGCGCCCATGCCCACCGGCCATTTCAGCGACTTGCCGGCTCCAACTTCGTCAGCCCATTTCTGGCTCACTTTGCTCATATAATCGCTGAAAATATGCGTGGTTCCACTACCATCGGAACGATGAACAAACACGATTTCCAGGTCGGGAAGCGTGACACCTTCGTTGTTGCTTTTTAAAGCCGGGTCGTTCCAACGGGTAATTTCGCCCATAAATATTTTTTCAAGCAAGCTGTCGGATAGTTTCAGCTCTTCGACTCCCGGCAAGTTGTAAGCAATCACCACCGCACCCATGCAGGTTGGGATGTGAACCACTTCGGCTGGCATTTCAACCAACTGGTCGTCATTCAAATAAGCATCGGTCGCACCAAAATCAACCACTTTATCTTTCAGGCTGCGGATACCACCGCCAGAACCAATACCGCCGTAGGTTACCTGAACACCGGTTTCCTTCGCATAGTTTTTAAACACCAAATTGTAGTATGGCAAAGGGAATGTTGCTCCTGCTGAAGTCAAGCTCACGGAGCTACCTCCGGATTCGCCCGTTTTCTTTGCGGAGTTTTGACAGGCGCTAAACAGCACCACGATCAAAATAAGGGACAAGAATGTTTTCATGCTTTTCATTTATCAATTAAAATCTGATTTCACAATTCAAATAGAGGCTGGAAACTGCTGGCTGACTGCTGTCATCCGGGCTCCAACCTTTGTATCTTGGGGCCAGTTTCACCCCCTTGACCGGCGCAAACTCAATCCCGGCAATAAACGTCTGTCCATCGTTCGATAGGTTCCAGGCTTCGGCTTCTCCCGCCAGCGTATTGGAGTAGAGCTTGTCGTAGCGGGCAAACAGCTTGACTTTTTTAGCCAAATGATACGTGCCGTAAAACGATACACCCTCCCAGTCCTGATTTTCCTGAAAGCGACGGTTGAACTGCTTGTTGTATTCGGCACCCAGCCGAAACTGATCTGTCTCGTAGCCGATAAAAGTAGCCAGCGAAGATTGGGTGTGTTCTTTGGAGCTGAAATCGTAGTACACCCGTCCGGTCAGTTTTTTCACCGGGTTCAGTGTCAATCCAAAGCCAGTCCGGAACACGCTGTCGTTTTGCAGTTTTTTGTAACCTTCGCCATTGGCAACAATCACGTCGGCCGAAATGACCTCTGAAAATTGGTATGCCACACTCACGCCCAAGTCGGCACTCGAGTTGAAACTATGCTCATCTTGCAGCGATTTTTCGTGGTAGCGATAACCCCAATTACCTTCCTGAACCTTAAACTGGGTGGTGGAAATCATTCCAAAATTCACCTCAAACCCGCTTTTGCGGTAACGTAGAAAGGCATTTTTCACATAGGCTGTCATTTGCAGGCTGCCAACGCCGGGGTCACCCACATCGAGCACCACCGCTCCAAACAATTCCTTACTAAACTGGTGCTGGTAGCCCAAATAAACCCGGGTAAGCTCAAAGGCCGAAGCGGTTTCGCCATCAGAAAAAGTACTGTGATAGTTACTGAAAATCCTCATCGTTGGTCTCCCACCCGGTTTAAATTCATCTGTTGTTTGGGCCAGGCCCACTAGTGCCATGCAAAACATGACTAACGTTAACACGCCAATACGTTTCATATACTTAAGATTGATAAAAATTTGCTATTCCTCTCACGGAATTCACCGGCAAATGAACTCCGAAAACATTACAGCCGGATTAATAAATTATTACAAAACGATTAATTAAAGTACTTAGTTCATGCCCGGCTTTTCACCCACAGATCAAAAAGCACTAATAAACAATGCTTTATCTAAAATTACAAAACAGTTACATCCCGCCATCTTTGTAACTAATGATTACAAAATCAATAAAAAATCCCGCTCTACAAAGAACGGGATTCTGAAAAGTTAGTTTCCACCTGGATGCACCGGGTGTATTTTGCTAATCCTGTAAGAAATAATCGATGGTGGTCACCACACGGACAATTTTTATATGCGGGCTGTTTTGGTCGCGGTCGGTGATGGTAAACAGCCCCTGGCGGGCGGTTTTAATTTTGCCCACTTTCGAATTGGAGTCCATGGCAAATTTTTCGGCTACTTCGCGCGCATTCATGGTGGCTTCCTCAATCATCGAAGGTTTGATTTCGTTCAACCTGGTGAAGATAAATTCGATGGGCCGCCAGGTATTCTTCGAGCCAATCAACACACCTTTCGAGATCAGCTCAAGCGACTCGGAAAGTGCCGTTTGCAGCTTGTCTATGTGGTTGGTTCGCACCGTAAACTCAGTTTTCACCACATAGCGGTATTGGCGGTTTTCCATGTTGCCACCATACATTTGGGCGCGGGCATCTTCAATGTTGGTCGACCCCATGCTCAACTCTTCATCGCTAAACCCCTGATCTAAAAAGAACTGTTTCACCTCGGCCTTTTGGCGTTCAATATCGGCTTTCAACAATTTTAAATCGTTGCCGGTCAGCGTAATTTGAATGGGCCACACGGCCAAGTCGGCCTCCACTTCGCGTTCCGATAGGCCTTTTACCTCAACATGCCGGTTATATTTGATTGAATTTTTGTGCATGTTGCCCACAAAATATCCAGCAATAATCAAAGCTACTGACACCATTGCCACTGATAACCATCCTGTTTTTTCCATGTTTCTGTTTTTTGATTGTATCATAAAATTGAAGCCGGGCAAAGCTGATTGACCCGGCCGGATTTGCGTATCCAAATTAAGAAAAATTATTGGCTTATAAACAAAAAGCAAGCCAAATAAAACATTGGAAACTTACGCTACTTCGTCAATCAAGTCGGTGTTCTTTCGCTGCACTCGCCCGTTTTGTCAACCAAATTCAAATAAAAGACAAAAAAGTATTTTTCAGGCAGCGTTTCCATTTTGCCTTCCGTAACCATAAATACAAGCGATCGTGCAAGCCAATTGAAACTTCAATTATCGCTGGAGATCGCAATCATTTTAATAACCTTAAAATTTCAAAACGATGAAAACAATCAATGATTTATTCAAGGAAAAAGTGAGTTGGACAGCTGTCCTCGTGATCCTGTTCTTCGTTGGAATGACGTCCTGTGGCGATGACTCCGACCCGGAAGAGATGGTCGACATGAAAGTCAACTACTCCGCCGACTTTGTCAAAGCCAATGATGAAGTGACGACAAGTGCTACGGGCTCTGCCACTGCCACGTATGACCCTGCGACCATGGAATTGTCCTATTCGGCTACCTGGTCGGGTTTGGGATCAAATGCTGTAAACATGCACTTTCACAATGACGGCCCGGTCATGGTCGGCATTCCTGGATTCCCCGAAGCAACAGGCGGAACCGTTTCCGGGACCATCAGCCTCACCTCGCAACAAGCCAGCGACCTGGCAGCAGGAAAAATCTACATGATGATTCATACAGTCGATTATCCGGGTGGCGAAGTCAATGCGACCTTGACAAAAAGCAGCAGTTCTTCAAACAACACGGGTGAAAACGGCAGTGGTTATTAATGACTTTGGTGCCGGCTGAAAACCGGATTTGAGCCAATTTTGAAGTGCATTTAAAAACAAAAAATATCATCGGATGAGAAAAACAAGCTATTTACTGGTCATCGCTGCAATCATGCTGCTTTATGGTTGTAATAACGAAGCGGACGAAGTGCTGCCCGAGGAAGACCCAATTCAGGAAGAGGAAGACTGCACGCCTCAATTTCCCGACATGGATGTGACCTACAATAACTACGTGAAAGGTATTATGGATCAGTACTGCATCAGTTGTCACCACGCGGGCAATTCAACTGGTCCGGGAGATTTCTCAAACTACAACGGACTGCTCACGTACGCCGAAGGAAGTTCATTCTACGCCCGGGTGATCCAGGATGGCGCCGACATGCCACAGGGCATGGCACCACTCCCCAAGGCTATCCGCGATTCGCTCGATGTTTGGATTCAAAACTGTGCACCGTTGAATTAAAACTTGCAGGCTATGAAATTTGTATGGACCACTGCCCTGCTTTTTGCCACGAGCCTGCTCATTCAGGCCCAGGTGCTGACCTCACACGAGGTAACTTTAAGCTTTTTTTCGGATGCACCTCTTGAGGACATTTCGGCTGAAAGTAAAGCAGGCGTATCGGCACTGGATCTGCATTCGAAATCAATCTATTTCAAAGTGGCCATCCGCTCTTTCGAATTCAGAAAAAGCCTGATGCAGGAACATTTCAACGAAAATTACATGGAAAGCCATCAATATCCGCACGCCGAGTTTAAAGGACAGCTTACGAGCGAAATTGATTTCTCAACTGCAGGAACCTATCCTGCAAGTGTTGAAGGTGAGCTTACCATTCACAATGTAACCAAAAGCTATCAGGTGAGCGGTGAACTCCAGGTTACAAAAGAGGAAATTGCTATTCAGGCTACGTTTCCGGTTAAACTGGTCGATCACGAAATAAAAATTCCCCGCCTGTTGATTAAAAATATCGCGGAAGTGGTGGAAGTAAGCGTTGCTGCCAAGTATCAAACCAATTCGGAATAGATCTGAAGATTTGAAAATTGAAAAATGAAATCGATGAAACCCATTTTCTTTCTGCTATTGACCTGCATTTGCTCGACAGCGCTTGTAGCCCAGGACGAATTGAGCAGTTTATTTAATGATTCGGAAGCCGAACAAAAACGACTTCCGGTCATTGCCACTTTTAAGTCGCCCTGGATTATCAATGGACAATCCAACGAAACGATTCATAAAAATGACTTATTGTTTGTGGTGAAGCACCGGTTTGGCGATCTGGCCGGAAGCAACGGCGGTGTCAAAACCTTTTTTGGGCTGGACAATTCGACCGACATCCTGATTGGCTTTGACTACGGCTTGTCCGACCAATGGAGCATTGGCCTGGGCCGTGCAAAAGGAGCGCCCAATGGCATAAGCACCCACCAGCGCCAACTATTCTATGTCAATTCAAAATACCGCCTGATACAACAGACATTTGGAGACCAGGTTCCGGTCTCTGTTAGTTTGTTTGGAAATGCGGTGGTCTCAACCATGGAAAAAACCGATCTGGCCACCTCGGATGCCAGCTTTCAGAAGTTTGGCGACCGGATGAGCTATGTAGCGCAGGCAATTATTACCCGCAAATTCAGTGACAAGCTATCGCTGGCTTTGTCGCCAACCTATGTTCGCCGCAACTATGTATCCTTCCACGATATGAATAACTTATTTGCATTGGGCATTGGAAGCCGGATGAAATTTAGTCGCCGGATGGCTCTGGTTGTCGATTACGTCTTCAGTTTCAGAAGTCAGGAAAGCCAAGATTATTTTCTGGAACAACAGGAGTTCAAATTCTACAATCCGTTAGGCATCGGCCTCGAAATTGAAACCGGCGGACACGTATTCAACCTCAGCTTCACCAACTCTACCGCCATTCTCGAAAACCAGTTCATTCCGGGAACCAGCAGCTCGTGGGCCGATGGCGAATTTCGCTGGGGGTTCAGCATCACCCGTACGTTCACCTTAAAAGATTGACTATGGAACAAACCAATTGGAAAAACAGCTGTTAAAAATCTAACGGATTGGCTGTAAGCAAAATAAAACTCACAGCGACGGCAACATGAATAAGTAGTTCCATACATGGAAGAAAACGAATTACAGCAACTGATTGAAGGTTGTAAAAAGCAGGACCGACAAAGCCAGGAAATCTTGTATAAACGGCTTTATGGCTATGCCATGAGAATTTGTTTGCGCTATGCCAACAGCCAATCGGAAGCCTCGGAAGTGTTGAATGAAGGTTTTTTCAAAGCATTTACAAATATTGAAAAGTACGACCCAAAGTGGCCTTTTAAAGCTTGGTTGGGCAAAATCATGTATCATGCTTCCATTGATTATTACCGGTCAAACTTGAAATGGTCGTACATGGAAAAGCTTGAAACATCGCACAATGCCATCCATGAGGCAAGCATTGAAAATCAACTTGGATACGACGAATTATTGGCTGTTATTCAGCGTCTTCCGCCAGCCTACCGCATCGTTTTTAACTTATACGCCATTGATGGATACTCACATGAAGAAATTGGCGAGATGATTGGAATCACAGCCAGCACATCGCGTTCAAACCTGCACAAAGCCCGGCAAAAATTGCAGCAAATGTTAACAGTAGCCCATTCAATTGTTGTGTTGCTGATTCTGAAGGGGAAAACTTGGTTTGAGAAAGCGGGAGGACATCGATTATGAAAAGCAGGGACGGAGAGCATATTGACGAACTATTTCGCGAAGGGCTGGCTCAGGGGAAGGAGCCGGTTGACTATCGCGAACGCGACTGGGCTGCACTGGGCCAACGACTGGATCGTTATGCCCGTAGGAAGCGCATTGTTTTTTGGTTGAAACCCTTAAGCGGAGCGGCTGCCATCTTGCTGCTGGCCCTGGGCATTTGGGCGCTGTGGCCCACAAAGCAAGAACCAATCAACCCGCAAGTGGCCACTGAACAGCCAACAATCCAAACTCCGGAAGCTGAAGATGCCGAGTCGCCTGCTTCTCCAACAACAGCACCCGATACTTCGTCCAAATCAAGCGATTCTCCGGCGCTTGCCGCACACAAACCGCTGGATGAAAAGCCAGCCGAAAAACCAAACCGTGAAGAAAGGGTCGTATCCACCGAACAAGAATCAAGCCCTGAGCAAGCGACTCATGAAAGGATTCCTTCGGATTTAACCGAAATTGTGCCGGCTAAACAGGGCACCGAAAACCAAGTCGCTTTACAGACCGATTCGGCAGAAGTGACAGATCAAGAACTGGCATCAACCAAAAATCCAGACGACCGGCCGTCAAGCCAAACAGACGAACAAGCAACGATGATCCCTGAACCAGTTGTGTTTGAACCTGATGAGCCGCTTGCAGCCATGCCTGAGCAACGACTCGTAGCTTTAAGCATTTTGCTTGCCCCGGCCTACAACGGAGTGGATAACCTCAGCGATGGAAAAACGGGAACCGATATCGGACTGCTGGTTACTTTGGGGCTGACCAAGCGGTGGAGTTTCAGCACCGGTGCATTGTATGCAAAAAAGCTATATGAAACCGGATTTAGCAGCAATTATTCAAACGGAGGCTATGGCGATCCCGACATTCAAACGGTAGATGCTGACTGCCGGGTGCTGGACATTCCGCTCAATCTCAACTATGCACTGATCAGCCGTGGAAAAACTTCCATCAGCATCGGCACCGGAATTTCGTCCTACATCATGTTGAAGGAAGATTATCGCTTTAATTCCACTGGCGGATATGGTGACAGCCCGGCCGACATTCACTTGGTGAATGAAAACCAACACTGGCTGAGTGTGCTGAACCTGCACGCCAGCTACCAGCAGCGGTTGAGCTCTAAAATGAGCCTCAGTTTACAGCCTTATCTGAAAATTCCGGTCAAAGACATTGGTTACGCCCAGGTCAGGCTGCAATCGCTGGGTATGGCTTTAAGCGCCAGTTGGACCTTGTAGAAAAAAATATCCGTAAGATTACTTCATATAGAAAGTCACTCATGGTCATTGATTGTCATTTAGTTGTTTTGAAACGATCAATGACCATGAATGTCAACAATTGACAGCTCTGACAGAATATAATAGGTTTACGGACAATCCTAAAAACAAAACCCGGCCTTCACAGACCGGGTTTTCATTTTTATCGTCGTTAGGATTAAATCCCAAAGCTCGCTTTAATCTGATCAACAAAATCCAGTTTCTCCCAGGTAAACAGCTCCACTTCCATTTCAAGCTTACCAAAATAGGGCGAATCAAAGGTCTTGGTCACTGTCGCCGGTGTGCGCCCCATGTGCCCGTAGGCGGCCGTTTCGCGGTAAATTGGCTTGCGCAGTTTCAGCCGCTCTTCGATGGCTGCCGGACGCAGGTCAAACAGTTCCTTTACCTTTTTGGCAATCTGCCCATCATCGAGCTTCACATTGGCCGTACCGTAAGTATTGACAAAAATACCCACCGGCTGGGCTACTCCAATGGCGTATGCCAGCTGAACCAAAATCTCGTCGGCAACGCCCGCTGCCACCAGGTTCTTGGCAATGTGCCGGGCAGCATAAGCCGCCGAGCGGTCCACTTTCGAAGGATCTTTACCTGAGAAGGCACCACCACCGTGCGCTCCTTTTCCACCGTAGGTATCCACAATAATTTTACGTCCGGTTAAGCCGGTATCGCCATGTGGCCCGCCAATCACAAACTTGCCGGTTGGGTTCACATGGTAGGTAATGTCATCGCCAAACAAGGCTTTTACACGCTCCGGCAATTGGGCAATAACCCGTGGCATGAGGATGTTAATGACATCTTCCTTGATTTTGGCCAGCATGGGCTCGTCGGCATCAAACTCATCGTGCTGGGTCGATACCACAATTGTATCCACCCGCTTGGGTGAATTGTCATCGTTGTATTCAATGGTCACCTGCGACTTCGAATCCGGACGCAGGTAGGTCATTTCCTTGCCTTCGCGGCGAACAACGGCCAGTTCCATTAAAATACGGTGCGACAATTCCAGCGGAAGCGGCATATAATCGTCGGTTTCCTTGCAGGCGTAGCCAAACATCATTCCCTGGTCGCCGGCACCCTGATCCATTTTGTCTGCCTTATCCACACCCCGGTTAATGTCGGGGCTTTGTTCGTGAATGGCCGTCAGCACCCCACAAGAATCGCCATCGAAACGGTAGGCGGCCTTGGTATAACCAATTTCATTAATCACTTTGCGGGTCGCTTCCAGCACATCGACATAGGTTGTCGACTTCACTTCGCCAGCCAACACCACCTGTCCGGTCGTTACCAAGGTTTCAATCGCTACTTTCGAATTGGGGTCAAAAGCTAAAAACTCATCCAGCAAAGCGTCGGAAATCTGATCGGATACTTTATCCGGATGTCCTTCAGATACCGATTCACTTGTAAATAAATAACTCATATCTCAGTGTATTAAATTAACAATGAACTGCCCGTGCAATTGATTTGCAGCAGCAAAAATTCAGTGGTAAAAAAAGGAGATTGAATGGAATTGAAAAGTTAAAGCCGATTGCTTTAGCATTTTTTTTATGTGGTTGCAATCAATCTCAAATCTTTCCACAATAGTGGATACAAATGTACAATCTTTTTTGAGGATACAAAAAAGTACTCCGTACCAGTCCCAGTATCCAGTTTCCTTCGGCCACTGGTGGTGAACGATCATTGAATGACTACGAATGGCCTTGAAAATCAACTGTTCAGTCACAGTCGCCTTTAAACAGAAAGCTGTAAGCCCAAGCTTCAAGTCGTACCGGCGGAGTGGGTTTCCCTCTGGTTGCAAGATGCCACTTATGTACTCATGCACTTGTGCACCCGTTTAACCACAGAGAACACAGAGTTTCACGGAGAAATTTTAAACACGGAATCGAATGCAAAGAATTACCCGTGATTTTACAGGATAATAACCCCTTCAATGGCGTCCACCTTTTCGGTCACCTCAATAATTTGGTCGGCATTTTCCATGGTGGCAACGCAGGTGATGGCCACATGGTTAAGGTTGGCCGTATGTTTAAACGAGGTTTCGCCATGATCGGGTAAGATGGCTTTAATTTGGTCTACATTCCCGTCCTTGTTTGGGGCAATAAACTTAAACATGTATTCCAATGGCCACCTCTCGGTTTCCATCAAGCGATAGCGTAAAGTTTTGAATTTATCCGTTTCCATGGTGTAAAACTCCTTTCTGGCCTTTCTAACGCACGACAGCTTGTTTTGTTTCTCAGGTTTCCACACAAACCCCGGTGAAATCTGCATGGAGGGGCGTATTCCCGGGTTGCCTGAGGGGTGGTGGTTGCCTTGTCTTTTTTGCTAGATCTGGGCTTATTGCTGAATCTGTTTTTCAATGGGAACTGGTAGGCTAAACGTAAATTTGCTTCCTTTTCCCACTTCGCTTTCGACCCAAATTTGCCCCTTGTTTTTTTCAACGAATTCTTTGCAAAGAATGAGACCAAGGCCGGTTCCACTTTCATTTTTAGTTCCTTGCTGCGATGTTTTTTTGGTAATGTCAAACAGTTTTTCGCAGGTTTCCGCGTTCATCCCAATACCGTTGTCCGACACAGAAATCTCAATCACCGATCCCTTTCTTACCGCTTCAACCAATACCTGGTCTCCGGATTTGGTGTATTTGATGGCGTTGGAAATCAGGTTTCGCAAGATGGTCGCCACCGATTTCTCATCGGCATAAACCAAGGTGTTGGACTGAATTGTTTGGATCAGTGTAATTTGCTTTTGCTTGGCATTCGCCACAAGTAAGTTGGTTACGCTTGTCGCAATTTGATGAACATCGCATTCGCCAAACTGGTAATGCATGCTTCCGGTTTGAACTTGCGCCCATTGGAGCAGGCTTTCGAGCAGGGCGTATAAGTTCGATGATGAATCTTTTAAGGCCGCCAGCAGTCGTTTGACACTATCGGTTGGCAATTGGTCGAAATCGTCAACCAACAAATCGGTCGTTCCCAAAAAACCGCTAAAAGGACTCTTCAGGTCGTGGGCAATAATGGTGAAAAACTTGTCTTTGTCGGCATTGACTTTCAGTAGTGCCCGTTCCGATTCTTCCAACCTTTGGCTAAGCTTTTTTAGTGAAATGTGGCTCCGAATAACAATAAACAGAACCAGGAGGATGAGTAAGCCGCCGGTAATAAGAATGTGGCTTACCATTTTCTGTTGCTTAATGGTAATCCGCTGAATTTCATTGTTCTTTCTCAGCAACTGGTTTTCCTGCTCCTGCTGCCCGGTGAAAAATTTGATTTGTAAGTCGTTGAGCTTTTCAATGTTTTCGGTACTAAACAAACTGTCTTTGAGCGTCGAAGCCTGTTTGTAATAGTTCATGGCGGACGAAATCCGGCCTTCACGTTCTTCAATCTCCGACAGGGTGAACAGGTTGTCCCGGATAAGTGGCGGATAGTTTTTGCTGCGCGAAAGCTGCATGCTGCTGTTGATGTAGTATTTGGCCGAATCAAGCTGATCCAACTTCAAATGAATTTTCCCCAAGTGATGCTGCGCAATGGCGATGCGGTTACTGTTGGAAATCCGGTTGCCGTAGGTTGCTGCGTTGTGATAATGAAAAAGTGCCGAGTCGGGCTGGTTCATCTTTTCGTACACACTTCCGATGTTTGAAGAGAGAAACGAGTCGAAACGGTTCTTCGTGTTCGCTTCAGGAAGGGCATTGAATCCTTTGACATAGGTTTTCAGTGCTTCATCAAGCCTGTTGTGGTACTCGTAATACTGCCCAATGTTGGAGTACGAGTAGGCTATGGCGTACGAATCGTTTATGGCCAGCGCAATAGCCAACGCTTTTTGGTGCCAGTCCAGGGCATCTTCATACAATCCCAGATCCTGGTAAACCAATCCGATGTTGTTCATCACCTTGCAAATGCCAGCATGATCCTTGATCGCCTGCCGAATACTCAGGGCCTTTTGGTAGTTGCTCAGTGCCTCAATGCTGTTGCCCAGCCCCCAATGCACCACCGCAATATTGTTATGAATCTTGCCCATCCACAAGCTGTCCTGCAGCTCGTAAAAAAGCAGTTTTGCCTGCTTAAAGTAAGTCATCGCTTCCTGGTAATTTCCCAATTGCAAGTTGAAAAGTCCCAGTGTATCGGTTATTTCGGCCGTCCGAAGTTTGTTGTTTTCGTACTGAAGTGCTTCGGCGTAATATTGCAGCGTTTTTTGCTTGTTATTTGATGAACGGGCAAGCTGCAACAAGATTTTTGTTTTGGCCGAATCGTCGGAAGTGCTTGCCAGTAATTGTTGAATCGAATCTTTTTCAATAGGCTGACAGGTTCCCCCTAAAACTGAAATCAGTACAGTGATCCCAATGAAAACCAGTTTATTTACACGCCTCGCCATCCAGTATCTTTCTCGAATTTATTCGGGTGAAAAATTTCATTTTCAGCGTAGCAAGATAATGAATTATTGCTTACAAATTTTTCAACCCAAATCGGTAGCAAACTAAAATTCAGAAGGAGAAATACCCGACCAAGCTCGTGCCCGTTTGAAGATGGTAATGCTGAAAGGGCAGTCATCATTTTTCCATCGGCAGAAAAATCGAACTCCTCATAAATTGTTTTTTTTTGCGCGCTGCAATAATTTGATGTTCAGCTGAGGCTCAGCTGACCAGAAACAGTTGTTCGGTGGCCTGGCCGAGGCTCAGCTGAGCAGAAAAACATGTTCGACAGCTTAGCTGAGCCTCGGCTGAACAGAAAAAGACATTCGGCAGCCTGTCTGAGGCTCAGCTGGGCAGAAATAAACAAAAAACAAGCCAGCTGAGCCTCAGCCGGGCAGAATCGAAGTGGCGGGAGATCTTCTGAGTCTTGTGAGGAAGAATCGTTTCTTTGGATGGCTTTGACATTGGGCAGGCTAAAGGCAAACCAAAAACAAAAAGGCCCTGCCCATCGGACAAAGCCTTTCCCTTAAAATTTTCACCAGCCAACTGCGACCCCGAGGTGTCGGGGCAGGCTGGTCACCGCGACTGCCAACTATTGAATCCCGCGTACGCGTTTTTCCCAGTTCCAGGCCGATAGCAGGGTTTCTTCGAGACCCACTTCGGCTTTCCAGCCCAGCTCTTCGTTGGCGTAGGTAGTATCGGCCCAAATTTTTTCGATGTCGCCGGCGCGGCGGGGAACAATTTTGTAATTCAACTTCACGCCGGTGGCTTTTTCAAAGCCTTTTACAATTTCGAGTACCGAATAACCATTGCCGGTTCCCAGGTTAAAAACTTCGTAGCTGGCTTTGTTTTTGTTTTCAAGGAGCCGGGCAATCGCCACCACATGTGCTTTGGCCAAATCTACCACGTTGATGTAGTCGCGAATGGCCGATCCATCGGGCGTGTCGTAGTCGTCGCCAAAAACGCTCAGTCCTTCGCGCAGGCCGGCGGCGGTTTGGGTGATAAAAGGCACCAGGTTTTGCGGAACACCCAGTGGCAGCTCACCAATCAAAGCCGAGGGGTGTGCGCCAATCGGGTTGAAATAACGCAGGGCAATGCCTTTCAACTCCGGATAAGCCTTGATGCTGTCGTTCAAAATATCTTCATTCACCCGCTTGGTGTTTCCGTAAGGCGATTCGGCGTCCTTGCGCGGCGTGCTTTCCGTTACCGGCAGCTTGTCGGGCTGTCCGTAAACCGTACATGACGAGGAGAACACCAGGTTGGCGATCTTGTACTTGCGCTGACAATCGAGGATGTTCATCAGCGACACCAGGTTGTTGCGGTAATAGTGCAAGGGAATTTGCACCGATTCGCCCACCGCCTTGGAGGCCGCAAAGTGGATAATGGCAGCAATGTCCTGGTTTCGAACGAAAAATTCGTCGGTTTTTGCGGCATCGGCCAGGTCAAACTGTTCAAAAGCGGGGCGTTTCCCCGAAATCGTTTCGATATTGTCCAGCACGTCCTTGCTTGAGTTGGACAAATCATCCACGACGATCACCTCGTAACCTGCGTTCTGCAGTTCAACAACAGTGTGTGAGCCAATATAACCGGTTCCGCCGGTTACCAATATTTTCTGAGTCATAGTAATTGATTGAGTATTTTTTCCAAAACTACGAATTTATATGCAGTGCGTAATTCAAAAACGGTGTGGATGTTAGGCCGCAACATTGAAAACTCGCTTAAAATGTTGAAAACTTAGGCTTGGCAGCGCATTAATTTTTCTTTACTTTTGGACGTAAATAATAATTCCTGTGGAAATTTTAAGCTACATCAAAGAACTCTTGCTACTGAATGACTGCGTGATCATTCCCGGCTTCGGAGGTTTTGTGAGCAATTACAAACCGGCCAGGGTGCAGTCGGCACAGTTTACCCCACCAAGCAAGGAAATTAGTTTCAACGAAAAACTGACATTCAATGACGGCTTACTGATCAATCATCTGGTTGAAAAAGAAGGCGACAATTATCTGGCTGCCAGCAAAAAAGTGGAACTGTTGGTGCAAGAACTCAATTACCGCCTGACTGATGGTGAAACCATTGCGATTGACGGCGTTGGGCACTTGGCTTATGATAACAACGAAAACCTGACGTTCAATCCGGCGCTTCGCGAAAACCTCAACCTGGATTCGTACGGACTGACAGCTTTCAGCTACGAAACTTTGTACGCCAAAAAGCTGGTTCGTACAAAAATTACTGCCGAAGAGCGCGATGCGGTGCAGGTTTTCTTTCAGAAACGAACTTTAAAAAAAGTATTGGTTGCTATTCCGCTGTTGTTTGCACTGGCGCTGGTTCCCATTAAAAATAACACCAGCAACCTGCAAAAGTCAAACCTCAGCAGCCTGACGGAAATGATGTCGGCCAGAGAATCCGTTCAGGAAATTGAACCAATTGCTGCTGTTGTTGAGGCATCGGAAGCTATTGAAGAGCCCGTTCAGAATCATCCGTACTTTATCATTGGCGGAAGCTTCCGAAGCGAAGAAAATGCCGAAAAGTTTGTGAAGCAGAAGCAAGCCGAAGGATTCAACGCACAAAATATTGGCGTGATTAAAGGCTTGCATTATATTGCGTTGGATAGTTTTGCCAATTTCCAGCAGGCCAAAGCTGCTCAGGACAGAATAAAGGACGAAAAGCCCGAATCTGGTGTTTGGGTTTACTTTAGAAGGTAGAAATAGTTCCCAAAAATTTGATGGTTTAAATGTGTTGCCCTGAATTGGATTCAGGGTTTTCTTTTTCTGCCTAATAGAATTTGCGGAATCCCACCACTTTTTTCACTTCTTTTAATGTGGCAGCAGCTGATTCTCGGGCTTTTTCAGCTCCCATTTGCGCCACCTTGGCCAAATAAGCTTCGTCTTCCAAAATGGTCACAATGCGCTCGCGAATGGGTGCGGTAAATTTCACGATGTCTTCGGCCAGCTGCTTTTTCATATCGCCATAACGGATTTCGCATTTGTTGTAGGCTTCATCAAAATCGGCAACCACTTCGGGCTGCGACACGATTTTCATCAGCGTAAATAGATTTTGAATAGCTTCCGGCTTTTCGGAATTCATTTCCGTTGGTCCCGAATCGGTCACGGCACGCATCACTTTTTTGCGGATTTCCTTTTCTGTGTCGTACAGGTTGATGGCGTTGCCTTCCGATTTACCCATCTTGCCGCTCCCATCCAGGCCGGGAACCTTAATCAGATCAGCTCCGTCGAAGGTAAATGGTTTTGGAATGGGGAACACTTTCGATTTGTACATGCGGTTGAATCGTTTGGCAAACTTGCGCGCCATCTCCAGGTTTTGCTCCTGGTCTTTCCCTACCGGCACATAGTGCGCTTTGTGGATGATGATATCCGAAGCCATCAACACCGGATAAGTCAACAGGCCGGCATTCACGTTCTCAGGTTGTTGTCGCGCCTTGTCCTTAAACGAAGTGGTGCGCTCCAACTCTCCCAGGTAAGCATTCATGTTCAGAATGGTGTACAGCTCGCTTACTTCGGGAACATCGCTCTGAATAAAAATTGTCGATTTTTCAGGATCGATTCCACAGGCCAGGTATTCGGCCAGCACTTGTTTTACCCCCGCCTGCAAGTTTTCAGGAGTTGGGTGGGTGGTCAACGAGTGAATGTCGGCAATAAAGAAGTAGCAGTTGTAATCTTCCTGCATGCGCAGAAAATTTTGTACTGCTCCAAAGTAATTGCCTAAGTGTAGATATCCGGTTGGCCTGATGCCACTAACGACGGTTGCTTTATTCATTTTGACTTGTTCTTCGATGAAAATGAGCTGCAAAAATAGCTTGAATCCTCGAAAGACGAAAATTTATTTTCTGGGACAAAAGCACATCTCAAAAAGAGGCTTTGAAACATAATTGGCTTGCAAACTTTAATTTATTCGCTAGTTTTACGGGAAATTAACGAATTGATGTATCAAATGCCTTTATACGGAACTGAGTGGCACTGGCGTAACGTGAAAATGGAAACGCTGGAGCAGACTGTTGTTTTACGATCATAAAGGCCGTGAAATGGGGTTTGTTGCAGATGCAGCAGGCCCCATTTTAATTTAAAAGACGAATTAAAAACCAATAAATTATGGCCAGACAAAAACACATCTACCTGGACGAAGTGGACATGCCCAAGCAGTGGTACAATTTAGCTCCCGATCTTCCAACACCTTTAAACCCGCCACTTGGGCCCGACGGCAAGCCGGTGACTCCCGAAATGTTGGCGCCTGTTTTTCCGATGAACCTGATTGAGCAGGAAGTCAGCCAGGAACGCTGGATTGATATTCCTGAAGAAATTCGCGAACACCTGTTTCGCTGGCGTCCAAGTCCGCTGGTTCGGGCTTACGAACTGGAGGCCGCTTTGGGAACTCCGGCTAAAATTTACTACAAAAATGAAGGGGTTTCGCCTGCCGGAAGCCACAAACCCAATACAGCCATTCCACAGGCCTGGTACAACAAGCAGTTTGGCATCAAAAAACTGACGACTGAAACCGGTGCCGGACAGTGGGGATCAGCCTTGTCGTTTGCCTGCTCAGTCATTGGCGGCATCGAGTGCAAAGTATTTATGGTGCGCGTAAGCTTTGAACAGAAGCCTTTCCGCAAAATGCTGATGAACACCTGGGGAGGAACCTGCGTTGCTAGTCCAAGTATGGAAACCCAAGCCGGACGAGACATCCTGGCACAATATCCGGACACACCCGGATCATTGGGAATTGCCATTTCCGAAGCGGTTGAAGCTGCCGTTAGCGACCCAACCGGCAAAACCCGCTATACGCTGGGTTCAGTGTTGAACCATGTGATGTTGCACCAATCCATCATTGGGCTGGAAGCCAAAAAGCAGCTGGCCAAAGTCGGAATCGACAAACCCGATGTTGTGATTGGCTGCTGTGGCGGTGGAAGTAACTTTGCCGGAATCTCCTTCCCGTTTATGTACGACAAAATTCATGGGGCCGACATCCAGATTATTGGTGCCGAGCCTTTTTCGTGCCCTACGCTGACCAAAGCGCCATTTATTTACGACAATGGCGATGTGGCGCAAATGACACCGCTTCTGGCCATGCACAGCCTGGGTCACAACTTTGTTCCGGCGCCCATTCATGCTGGTGGTTTGCGTTATCATGGCATGGCGCCCCTGGTGAGTGCGGCCCTGCGCGACGGACTGATGGAAGCACAGGCCATTCACCAAAGCGAATGTTTCGAAGCTGGCTTACTCTTTTCAAAAACCGAAGGCATCATTCCCGCTCCGGAAACCACGCATGCCATTGCTGCTGTGATTCGCGAGGCTAAAAAGGCCAAGGAAGAAGGCAAGGAAAAAACAATCCTGTTCAACTTCAGTGGCCACGGATTGATGGATTTGGTAGGTTACGACAAATACCTGAATGGCGAACTGCACGACTACGAATACCCGGAGTCGGAGATTGCGCTGAACCTCGAAAAACTTCAGGGTTATCCGCTTCCAAAGTAAAAGAGATTAGTTTTGATCGGATGACTTGAAGCCCATCCGATCAGTAAATATTAAAGTCCTGTCGAATTTGGCAGGACTTTTTTTATGAATCAAAAAGCAAGCATTAACCCAAGATCCAATCACTGCCCATGAATTCCCCAATCCCCAATGACTAATCATCCAATGACCAACTTTTTTCTTTTAATCAAACTTTAATCAGACTGTAATTCTGCTTTAATCAGATCGAAGTAGTTTTGAATCGAACAAAAACTTCAAAAAGATGAAAGCATTAATCGTTACCGTTTTATTCGCTGGAATACTTTCTTTTTCGTTTGCCTCTGAGAAAGAGAACCAACAGGCCGAAAAAGATAAAACCGAAACCAAATCGTTTACCACGCTGCGTGGTCAGGTGGTAGACCAGAAGACCAACGAAGCGTTGGTCGGCGTAAAAGTTGTTTTGGAAGGAACCGACCAGGTTGCCTACACCGATTTTGACGGAAAATACCACTTTGAAAACATTGAAACCGGAGCCTATAATTTGACAGCTTCCTATATTTCCTACGAGCAAACTTCGGTTGAAAATGTCGGGGTAAGTCTCAAAAAGAGCCAGGTTGATTTTAGTTTAAGAACAGCAAACTAAACGCTTCCGGCTTATTCTATACTTAAGATTGATACCGCTTCTGAGAGCAGAAGCGGTTTTTTCTTGTTATCGTTTTAAAAATAGAATAAAACCTTCTAAAATGATCGGGATCGTGCGTTTCAGCAAAATTGATTTACCTTTAGGTTGACGCGGCCGTCCCACGACAAAACAATTCAATTGCATGAAGAAATTAAGTTTACTGATCGGTTTGATTTTGCTTGGCGTGTTGAGCTCGCAAGCACAGAGCATCAAAGAAGTTGATGGGGTGTACTATCGCGGTTCCACGCCTTATACCGGATTTTACACCAGCGTTTATTCCAACGGAAACACCCGGCTGGAAATGAACCTCATTGACGGTGAAAAAGACGGAGAAGTGCTGGTTTATTTTGAAAATGGTGAACTGAATGAGATCCGGAGTTACAAGAAAAATGTCATGCACGGAAGTTGGATCACCTACAATGAACGAAAGCAAAAGATCGGTTTGGCCAATTACCAGAACGGGAAAAAGCATGGCGAATGGAAAATCTGGGACGACCAGGGTAACTTGCTGTACGACATGTATTATCGCGATGGGGAAAAAACCGGCGTGTGGAAACAATATGATTCCGAAGGACAATTAATCAGCGAACGGCAATTCTGACGTTTACTGAACAAACAATAAAAAAGGAAGGAGTTTCATTGTGAAGCTCCTTCCTTTTTTTCCCGGATACGAAATTGGCACAAATCTGCTTTCTCGTTATTCGCCGGTTAATACTTTTTCGCTGAGCGACTCGGCCCAGGCCGTCAGGCTTGCTTTTTGCTCTTCGGAGAGCTTGGCTTTACGGTGTATCAAAACATACGATTGCAAGGGCATTTTACCTTTTTTGACTTCCGTTGCCATGTCGTCAAGCGCTGTGATCTTGTCAATCGGATCCCAGCTTCCCCAATCCGACAAATTGAGCTCACTTTTGCCCTCGGTAATGTGCCCGTTAATAAACCACGAAACCGGAGCCACCTGGTGATACCACAGGTAGTTGGTTTGGTTTGAATGACAGTCGAGACAGGCATTGGAAAGCAAACTCGAAATTTCTTCCGGGAGTTGTTCGCTTTTTAAGATGTGATTCGAGTCGATTTCGCCCTTGTTTTTTTCGGGTTGAAAAAACTGGATTACAACGAGCGCCAGAATAAACAGGAGGATGAGTAGTTGGAAAATCCGTCGCATGAGCCCGCGTTTATTGGTTTTGATTCATTAGCGCCACACTTTCTTTTTTCACCCAGTCGATTAAGATCTTTTTCTGTTCTTCAGTAAGTTCTTTTTCGGGGCGTCTTTCCAAAAACTTTTTTGGAGGCATTTCGTTTTCCTCAATCACCTCGCGGATTTCCTTGAATGCACCCAATTTTTTAATGTCGGAAAGTTGGTGCATGGTTTTAAAATCAAGATGTTCCCTGGCATCTTCATTACGTGAGTCGGTGTTATGGCAGCCAAAGCACGAATTGTCGACCACCGCTCTGACATCCTCAGGCATTTTCAGGGTGATTTTTTTTTCATCGGGTTTCTCATCGGCAAATGATATGGAAGAGGACAATAACAACAATAAAAACAGGCTGGTAATCAGGTTTAAATTTTTCATAAACAGTTTGATTTAAATAGCATTTGTGTTTTTCAATATTTATTGGTTCTAAGCAAAACGTTCAAAGGGTTTTAAATGTTGAATGGGGAGAATAAATAGTTGTCGGACAATAAAAATGATGAACAAAAAAGCCTGAGCAAATCGCCCAGGCTTGAATCTGTTTTTTATCTGAAGTTAGTTCTTCAACCCGCTTCGTTCGAGCAGGGCATCAACCGTGGGTTCTTGTCCGCGGAAGCGGATGTAGAGTTCCATTGGCGGCTCGCTTCCTCCTTTTTCAAGAATATGGGTACGGAAAGCATCGGCGGTTTTCCGGTCGAAAATTCCATTGGCTTTGAAAACTGAAAAGGCATCAGCATCGAGCACTTCGGCCCACTTGTAGCTGTAATAGCCGGCAGCATAACCGCCCGCAAAAATATGCGCAAAAGAGGTACTGGTCAAGCTGCCCTCCACCCGCGGAAAGAGCTCGGTGGGTGCCATGGCTTCGGCCTCAACTTTGGCAACAGGCTTTGTCAGCGGCTCGGTTATGGTGTGGTAGGCCATATCGAGCATACCCAAGCTTAGCTGGCGTTCGGAAGCGTAACCTGACTGAAAATTCTTGGCGGCAATAATTTTTTCAACCAAGTCTTCCGGAAGCTTTTCGCCGGTTTCGTAGTGCACGGCAAAGCGGTCGAGCCACTCTTTTTCGTAGGCCCAGTTTTCATGAATTTGGGAAGGCAGTTCCACAAAATCCCAGAATACGTTGGTTCCGCCTGTACTTTCGTATTGACATTGGCTCAGCATGCCATGCAGTCCGTGTCCAAACTCATGCAGAAAGGTGGTCACCTCGTCGAAAGTAAGCAGCGAAGGCTTGGTGCTGGTCGGTTTGGTAAAGTTGGTCACAATACTCACGTGCGGACGAATATCCTCTCCATTTTCCAGCCACTGTCCGCGGAAATCGGTCATCCAGGCGCCGGAGCGTTTGCCGTCGCGTGGGAAAAAGTCCATGTACAGTACGGAAATAAATTTCCCTTCGGTATCAAAAACTTCGTAGGCTTTTACGTCGGGATGATAAACCGGAATCGATTTGTTTTCTTTCAGTTCCAATCCATACAGTGTTTTGGCCAGGTCAAAAACCCCGTCAATCACTTTTTCAAGTTTGAAGTAAGGTTTCACTTCTTCTTCCTTGAATCCGTAGCGGGCATTTTTCAGTTTCTCTGAATAGTAGGCCCAATCCCAGCGTTGCAATTCGTCGTTGAAGCCTTCCGCTTTTGCAAAATCGACCACTTCGGCAAAATCTTTTTCAGCAGCAGGTCGCGAAGCCTGGTGCAGGTCTTCCAAAAAGTCCAACACCCGCTCGGGCGTTTCGGCCATGCGACGCTGAAGCGTGTAATCGGCGTGCGATTCGTATCCCAGCAATTTTGCTTTCTCCAGCTTCAGTGCCACCACTTTGGTTATGATTTCCTTGTTGTCGTATTCGTTGTCCTTGTTGCCTTTGGTAGAAAAGGCCCGGAACATTTTCTCACGCAGCTGCCGGTTGTCAGCATAAGTCATAAACGGAATGTAGCTGGGATATTGCAAGGTGAAAATCCAACCGTCCTTGTTTTTTTGCTGAGCCGTTTGTGCTGCCGCTTCTTTGGCAAAATCGGGGAGCCCGGCCAAATCGTCTTCATTGGTAATATGCAGTTCGAAAGCGTTGGTTTCGGCCAGCACGTTTTCCGAAAACTTCAGACTTAATTTCGACAGTTCGCTGGTGATTTCGCGGTAGCGGGCTTTGTCGGCCTCATTTAGATTAGCGCCACTGCGTACAAACCCGAGGTACGAATTTTCGAGCAAGGTTTTTTGTTCCGGATTCAAATTGAGGGCATCTTTCTGCTCATACACCGCTTTTACACGGGCGAACAAATCGGGGTTGAGCGAGATGTCGTTGCCAAACTCCGAAAGCATGGGCGCCACTTCCTGCGCAATTTTCTGAATCTCGTCGTTGGTTTCGGCCGAGTTCAGGTTGAAAAAGATTTTGCGAATCGTTGACAAGCGATCGCCCGATCTGGTCATGGCCACTATCGTATTTTCGAACGAAGGCGCTTGCGGATTGTCAATAATCGTCTGAACTTCTGCACGTGCTTCTTCTATGGCCGCTTTGAATGCCGGAAGAAAGTGCTCATTTTTTATCTCCCCAAACGGAGCCGTTTGATGAATGTGTTGAAAAGGTTTCAGTAAGGGATTTTCGTTGTTCTCTGCTTGTGTTGTCATCATAGTCAATAAAACTAAAAGGGTGGCCAGCACCCTGTAATGTGTTTTCATGTGGTTTTTTTTAAGTTTTCAGCAAATAAAGTTGTGCAAGATCTGTCGTCAGTTGTACCAGATTATTACAGAAAACTTAGGGAATAGTTCATGAGTGATTTTTTTTCTTCTTGCGTTTTTTCTTCTCAACCGACCAGCCAAACTTGCCGATGGGTTTACCGATTTTAAAATAGTGCCCGTGCAAATAGCAGATCGGGTCGGATTGCTTGAGGCTGAAGGCACCGGTTTCGGGATCGATGTAGCGTTCGTCGGCCAGCACATTCACCACTTCGGAGATGAACATGTCGTGCGTGCCCAGCGGCACAATGTCCTTCACCCGGCACTCAATGCTGATGGGTGCTTCGGCTACGATGGGCGCTTTGACCACGGTAGCCGGGGCAGGCGTGAGTCCCATTTCTTTCCATTTGTCGTATTTCCTGCCCGAGCGAACCCCGCACCAATCGGTGGCGCGGGCCAGCTCTTCGGTGGTCAGGTTGATCACGTATTCGCCGGTTCGCTTGATGATTTCGTAGGAATGGCGGCCGGGCCTGACCGAAATGTAACACATGGGCGGATCGCTGCACAGGGTGCCTGTCCAGGCGATGGTAATCAGGTTATGTTCGTCGGGTGTTTCGCCACAACTGACCAGCACGGCCGGCAGCGGATACACCATGGTTCCGGGTTTCCAGTTCACTTTTCCCATTGTTCCGTTTTCGTTTCGCGTTGCGGTTGACCTGACGCTTGCTGATCCGCAACAGTTTTTTATTGCTGCAAAGGTAAAAAAAGTCGGCTGGAACGGAGGTCTCTTCCGAAATGTCCGCCTGGCATAGCTTGAAATCATTTCAAAATTCATCGGAATGAAAGTTGATGGTTGATTTTCGCTTCCAATTCTGTGGAAGCACAAGTTGATAACTGGTTTTCATTTCCAATTCTGTAGAAGTGAAAGTTAGCAGCTGATTTTCATTTCCAATTCTGTGGAAATGAAAGTTGACGGCTGATTTTCGTTTCCAATTCTGTGGAAGTGAAAGCTGGCGGTTGATTTTCGCTTCCAATTTCATGGAAATAAAATGAAACAGTGTGTTCTTCTTCATTTTAAATGGATAAAACAGGCCAATGTTTTGGCTGAGCAGGGCGGAGCCGGCCCTACGGCTTTGGGCTTGCAACAAGAGAATAAACCATCGGGATCTTGTTGCCGAAGTGTTTTATCCGGAACTTTTTGGGGGCAAGTTCAACCGTGTTGTTGAAACAGTTGTAGGGCGAATAGTCAAACTCGTCAAGCGAGTTAATTTCGAGTTTGTTTTGAATCAGACTATTCACCACCTCGCTCAGGCTGTGGTTCCAGCACACAAACTCCTGGCTGATTTTGGCCTCGCGGTCGGCATAGGTGCCGGTTTCGGTTTCAACAATGGCGCCGTCGTTGAAATAGTTGTAAGCCACTTTTTCGAATTGATCGTCAAACATCCACACCACAGGATGAAATTCAACAAAAACAAAACGCCCGTTGGGTTTCAGAAAGCGGGAAATGAGCTTCGCCCAGCGGTCCAGGTCGGGCAGCCAGCCAATGGTGCCATAGCTGGTAAAAACCAGGTCGAACTGTTGGTTCAGCTGGTGGGGCAAATCGTAAATGTCGCAGCAAATGAAGGTGGCATCCACCTGGGTTTTTTCGGCCAGCAGGCGGGCTTGCTCAATGGCTTTGTCCGACAGGTCGACGCCGGTTACCTGGGCTCCCATGCGTCCCAGCGACAGGGTATCCTGCCCAAAATGACATTGCAGGTGCAGGATGCTTTTCCCCCTAACATCGCCCAAAAGTTGCAGCTCAATGGGGTTGAGCGAGCTGTTGCCAGCCAGAAAACCCGGCAGATCGTAGAAGTCGGATTGCAGGTGGCTGGAAATTTTATTGTTCCACGACTGTTTGTTGATTTCGATGTAGTTTTCCTCGAGCTTCATGTGGTTTGTGTTTTATACGAATCACCAAGATAAGGAAACTTTTTCGGTTAGCGAGCGTGTTGCGCTTACTGCAGCGTTCAGGCAACGGACCAAACTTCACCAAAAAACCGGCCTTCCGAAATCGGAAAGCCGGCTTGTAAACGGACAATCAGTAACTGGGTTACTCTTTCTCCTTCTTGTCCAAAATCTTCTCAATTTCATCCATCACCTTGTTCATCGATGCGATGGCCTTGTCGAATGGCTCGGAGCTGGTCATGTCCACACCAGCATTTTTCAGCAGTGGAATCGGGTAGTCTGATCCGCCTGCCGAAAGGAAATCCATGTAGTTTTTCAGGGCTTGCTTGTCGCCACTCATCACTTTTTCGGCCAGCGAAATGGATGCCGTAAACGAAGTGCTGTACTGATAAACATAGAAATTGTAGTAGAAATGCGGAATGAAAGCCCACTCCATATTGATGTAATCATCCACATAGCAAATATTCTGGTCGTGCCCGTAGTAGCGGTTCACAATGTCGGTGTAAATCTCAGAGAACTCATCACCGGTGAGGGGCTTGCCTTTTTCGACTTCTTCGTGAATTTTCAGTTCGAACTCGGCAAATTGTGTTTGGCGGAACAAAGTGCCTTTGAAACCATCAAGCCATTCCATGAGCAGCGACAGGCGAACATCGTCATCTTCCACCTTGTCCAGCATGTAGTTAAAGAGCAGCACTTCGTTAAAAGTGGAAGCCACTTCGGCCACAAAAGTCACGTAATCGGCTGTGGGGTAAGGCTGGGTTTTATTTGAAAAATAACTCTGCATGGTGTGCCCCAGTTCGTGCGCAAAGGTGCTCACGTCGGAGTACAGATCGTTGTAGTTCAGCAAAATAAAAGGATGACCATCGTAGAAGGCACCATTGGAATAAGCCCCGGAGCGTTTGCCGGGCGTGGGATATACATCAATCCAGCGTTCGTCAATAGCTTTTTTTACCGTGTTCACATATTCTTCGCCCAGGGGTTTCAGGGCCTCCAGAATAATTTCGGCTCCTTCATCATAGGTATACTTCAAATCAACATTTTTGACCACAGGAGCATACAGATCCAGGTATTTCAGTGTATCTACACCCATCATCCTTTTTTTGATTTTCAGGTAGCGGTGAAAGGCTGGCAGGTTTTCATTTACGTTATCGACCAGCGAGTGGTACACTTCAACCGGAATATTATTGGGATAGAGCGACGCTTCGAGCGATGACTCGTAATGGCGGGCGCGGGCGCGGAACATGTCGGCCTTGATATTGCCATACAGCATTTCGCCGTAGCTGGCACGAAAACGGGCGAAGTTGTTCCAGTAAGCGTCGAACACAATCTCGCGGTCGGCACGGTTGGATGATGCCCGGTAGCGGCTATACTCAGCGCTGCCAATTTCCAGTTTCGACCCGTCAGACAGCGTGACCTCCGGCTTGGGCATTTCAGCATTGGAGAAGGTGCCGTAAACCGACTGCGGAACCGAGGACACCATGCCCGACAGGGCCATGATGCGTTCTTCGGCCTCACTTAGCGAGTGCGCTTTGGTGCGAAACATGTTTTCCAAGCCCATGCGATACACTTCAAGCTTGGGCTCTTCCTTCATGAACTTTTCGATGGTGGACCAATCGGCTGCTAAAATCTCCGGCTCGATAAAGGCTGCCTTGGCTCCAAAGTTTGAAAACAACGACTGCAACTCTTGTTTCATGCCGTTGTACTTCATGTTGCGGGTGTCCAAATCGGAACTCATGCCGGCATACAAATAAATTTTGGAGGCTTCTTTGGCTATTCCGGTGTTAAATTCCAGCGCTTTCAGCAAATTCCCGGCCGATTGGGTCAATGTTCCCTTAAACTGTTCCACTTCATCCAGCCTGGAAGACAAATCGTCAAACGCCTGTCGCCAGGCTTCGTCCGATTCGTATAGGTCATTTAAATCCCACTTGTACTGTTCCGGGATCTCTTCCCGTGTTTTCTGACTGTAACTATTCATGGCTGCAAACATCGCCAAAATAGTCAACACGATCATGTTTGTTTTCAGATTAAATCGCTTCATATGTATAAAAGTTGTGTCGTTTCTATTGATAGGTATCTGCTTGGTGAAGATATTACAACCCGCCCGTATAAAAAAAGACCTTATTCATATTTTTTTCACGCTTGTTTTATGGCATGTCGGGTGTGAATACCTTTTATCATTTGATTGCGTATAGGTTCTTAGAGATCAATTTTGGGGCTGATTTTACCCCGATTATCAGCAAAAACAGGGATATGATGCATGAAGCACTTTTTTACAGCAAATTAGATGATCAGGAAATCAACTGCCACCTATGTCCTGCTGACTGCCAAATTGAACCAGAAGGCGCAGGCGACTGCCGAGTCCGGATCAATCGCCATGGTGTGCTGTTTTCAGAGGCTTACGGCAGGCTGGAAGCCATGAACCTCGACCCAATCGAAAAAAAACCATTGTACCATTTTTACCCCGGGGAAAAAATTTTGTCGGTAGGAACCGCCGGATGCAATTTGCACTGTTCATTTTGCCAAAATCACCCTTTGTCGCAATGCGGAGTAACTGATGACGGAAAAGACCGGCATTTTTTTGCGCCGGAAGATTTGGTTGAACTGGCCAAACAAACGGCACACAACATTGGCGTGGCTTTCACATACAACGAGCCTACGGTGAACTACGAATTCATGCTGAGCACAGCTGTTAACGCCAGGGCTGTGGGTTTGCACACCGCCATGATCAGTAATGGCTACATCAATTCTGAACCACTGAACAGCCTGCTTGGGCCGATTGAAGCTTTTAACATTGATCTGAAAGCCTTCAGCTCAAAATTTTATCGAACCTACTGCAAAGGGAAACTGGATCCGGTCCTGAAAACCATCAAACAAATTGCGGCATCCTCGTGTCATTTGGAGCTAACCAGCCTGATTATTCCCGGACTGAATGATGATTTAGCCGAATTTGAACAGCTGTGCCGGTGGATTGCCGATGAGACCGGGCGTTCAACGGTGCTTCACCTGTCCAGGTATTTCCCGGGCTACCGGTTAAAACTCGATCCAACACCAGCCGATACTTTGTTTCGGATGTACGACCTGGCTAAGAACTTTTTGCACCATGTGTATTTGGGCAACCTGTTTGCCGGAGACCATGGCGATACGTTTTGTCCGCATTGTAACGCCAAGCTGATTGAGCGCGACAGGTACCGGATTTTGCCAGTGGGGCTGGATGCCCGGGGCGCCTGCAAGCGCTGCAAAACCGCCGTTATCAAACACTATCTCCATGAATACGACCATTCGTAACTCGATCTTCACCGGAAGTTTTTATCCGGGAACCGCGTCCGATTTGAGACAGTTGGTTCAGGATGTGTACCAGATTGAAAAAGACAGCATTAAACTCAGGCTGGCCAAACACAAGCTGATTGGCGGTATTGTACCCCATGCGGGATACGCTTACTCAGGCTACGAGGCCATTCATTTTTATGATATTCTGAAACAAAGTGGTCAGCATTTCGACACCATCGTCATCATTAATCCCAATCATACGGGCTATGGAACAGGATGGTACAACACCAGCACCTACTCGTTTTGGGAGACTCCGCTGGGACAGGTCGAAGCCGACCAGCAGTTTCTCGAAGCGCTGGATATTGTGCCCAACAACAAAGCCCATTCGCTGGAGCACTCGGGCGAAGTTCAGTTGCCGTTTCTCCAGCTTTATGCCCTGGCTCCTTTTGCCGTGGTTATGATTACGATGAACCGGCAAACGGTTTCGAGCGCGGTTTCGCTGGCCGCCAAAATTCACCAGGCCGCAGTACAAACAAAAAACAGTGTGCTGGTCATTGCCTCGTCCGATTTTTCACACTACGAATCGCCACAAACAGCTTTGAACAAAGATCAGTTTGCCATTGACCAGATTTTAGCCAAAAACGTACAGAAGCTATACGATGCCGTCCAAGAGCACCAGATTTCGGCTTGCGGCTATGGCCCTATGATGGCCTTGATTGAATATGCCCGGTTGTCGGGCAACAAACCGGCCATGGAGTTGTTGCGAAAGGGAAACTCGGGCGAGGTTTTTCCGGCCAACAAAGTGGTCGATTACATCTCGTTTCTTTGTTATGAGTCTTGATTTATAATGACAAACCGTCTGACTTGTTTTTCCAATATCTTGTTATCTTTACCCACCATCATCGCATGAGTCATAAAAAATAAATACATGAAGAAAATTCTGATTCTTTTTCTTTTTGGACTTTGGCTGAACACGGTTTCGGCCCAACAAGCGTCCGACATTACCGGTATTTGGTGGAACGATGAAAAAACATCGAAAATTGAAGTGGTTGAAGAACACGGTCAGTTCGTTGGTAAAATTGTTTACATGATTCCGGAGAAGTATGAAAACGGTCAGCCGCCGAAAGACGATGAAAACCCCGATCCGGCTCTGCGCGACCGCTCGGTTGTCGGACTTCAGATTTTAAGCAGCCTGAAATACAGCCCGGATGACCAGGAATGGCAAGGCGGACGAATTTATGATCCCAAGTCGGGTAAAACCTACGATTGCTATGGCTGGTTTGAAGATGATCCAAACAAACTTTTTTTGAAAGGCTATGTCGTGGGCATCAAATGGCTGGGCAAATCGACCGAGTGGACACGCACCAGTTTGAATTGAACCCGGATTGCGCACAGGCAAATACTTGTTTCTGACAAGCAAAATTTGAATTTCGGCCGATAAAATTCTTCCGCCGGAACTTTTCAACAGGCCCCTTCGTTATTGGTCAATTTTCCTACTTTTGTGGGTATGATCGACCAGGCAACAATTGACCGAATAATGGATGCAGCCGAGATTTCAGACGTCGTCTCGGAATTTGTTACCCTCAAGCGAAGAGGGGTCAACCAGCTTGGCTTATGCCCGTTTCACAACGAAAAAACACCTTCATTCACGGTGTCGCCAGCCAAAGGCATTTTCAAATGTTTTGGCTGCGGAAAAGGGGGCAATGCCGTCAACTTCATCATGGAACACGAAGCCCTTTCGTATCCTGAAGCACTGAAGTGGCTGGCAAAAAAATACCACATCGATGTTCAGGAAGAAGAGGAAACAGAGCAGCAAAAGCAGCTAAAAGATGATCGCGAAAGCATGATGATCGTGTCGGCTTTCGCTCAAAAATACTTCACCCGCTACGTGTGGGAAGAAAACGAAGGCCGTACCATTGGCCTGAGCTACCTGCGCGAACGGGGATTACAGGATCACATCATCAAAAAATTTGAGCTGGGCTACTGCCCCGACGGAAAAGACATTTTTACCCAGGCGGCGCAAAAGCAGGGTTACAAAATGGAATATCTGGAAAAAACCGGACTCACCATCAAACGCGACGATTGGGTGCGCGACCGTTTTGCCGGGCGGGTCATGTTTCCCATTCACAACGTGGCCGGGCGGGTGGCTGCTTTTGGCGGGCGAACCCTGAAAAGCGACAAGAACATCGCCAAGTATCTCAACTCTCCCGAATCGGAAATTTATCACAAAAGCCGGGTACTGTATGGTATTTTTCAGGCCAAACGCGAAATTACCAAACAGGACAAATGCTATTTGGTTGAAGGCTACACCGATGTGCTGGCTTTTCACCAGGCGGGCATCGAAAATGTCGTGGCTTCGTCGGGAACGGCCTTAACGCCCGATCAAATCCGGCTGATTAAACGCTTTTCGCCCAACATCACCATCATTTACGACGGCGACGACGCTGGAATTAAAGCCTCGCTTCGCGGGATTGACCTGGTACTGGAAGAAGGCATGAACGTGAAAGTTTTGCTTCTTCCGAAAGGCGAAGATCCTGATTCTTTTTCGCGCTCCATGAGCTCCACCCAACTGCAGGAATACATTGAGGAAAACCAAACGGATTTTATCCGTTTCAAAACCAAACTATTGCTTGCAAACACGGAGAACGATCCGGTAAGCAAAGCACGACTGATCAGCAATATTGTCCGCTCCATTTCGGTGGTGCCCGATGCCATCACCCGTTCGTTGTACATTAAGGAGTGTAGCAATCTGATGGATGTTGGTGAAGACATTCTGTACACCGAGATTCGCAAGATGATGCGGCAGGAGTCGGAAGACAGCCGCCGGAAAGAATACCGCGAGCAAGCCGCACAGCAACGCCAGCCCGTTGTTCCGCAGGAAAATAAAGTGATGAAAAACCTTTGCGAAATTGAAGAACGCGAAATTTTGCGGGTGATGCTGAAATATTTTCATGAGGAAGTGTTTGAGGAAGAAGGCGAAAATCGGGGGGAAACGATTTCGATCTCGGTGGGCCGTTTTGTTTTGGAAGAAATTGAAAATGACGGCTTGTATTCAGACAATGAGCTGATCAACCAAATTCTGGATCTTTTTCGACAAAATCTGGAGAATGCCGACTTCCGGCCCACTCAATTTTTCATCAACCATTCCGACCAGAAAATCAGCCAGCTGTCCAGCGACCTGCTGTCGGAAAAATACGTGGAAAGCAAGCGATGGAAACGCGGCGGTGCCTTTGTGGAAGCCGAAAGCGAAATTCTGGATTTGATTGTTCCCAAGATTGTGCAGGAATACAAACTCCGAAAGGTGAAAAACATGCTTGCCGACCTGGAAAAAGGCATTCAGCTGGCCGCCTCAGACTTGGAAAAAGTGATGGGCATTCAAAACCAATACCTCAAACTAAAAACTGTTGAAAAACACCTATCGGAACAACTTGGTAACCGGACAGTTACCCGTTAAAAAAAACACCCATTATGAGAACCCTGTTTATTGAAGACCGAAAGGAGATTGATGAAGTGATTAGAGCTTGTAAAACCTGCTACGTAGCCATGTCGGATGGCGATGTGCCCTACGTGCTGCCGATGAACTTTGCACTGGATGGCGACACGGTGGTTTTACATTCAGCCCAGTCGGGGCGCATGTGGGAAACCATTCGAAAAAACCCGAAAGTGTGTATCAACTGGACCCTGGGCGAAGAACTGGCCTGGCAGGATGTGCGCGTAGGCTGCAGCTACCGGGTGAAATCAAAATCGGTTTTGGTTGAAGGTGAAGTGGAGGTAATTGATGACTACGACGAAAAGTACCGCATGCTAACAGAAACCATGGCCCAATACAGCGATCGCGAATTTAAATTCAGTAAGCCTGCTGTGGTCAACGTGGGCATCATGAAAGTGCACATCAAAAAAATCACCGGTAAAGTATTTGGTGCAAAAGCAGTTACTCCCTGGAATTCCTAAGTCTTTCATTCGATAATAAAGTTATCTTTCAATCGGTTAGGATGAGGTTTATTGGCGTCAAAAAATTGCATTTCTTCGCAGAGCTGAAGAAAAAAAACAAAGCGCTCGTGAGGACTGCGGTCAAGGGCCTCCCTACTCCGTCTTTGGTTTGAATCTTCCTTGGTCTCAAAGAATATGGTGTTGTTATCCTTCATGTTTTAATAATATAAAATAAAAGCCATTCCACAAGATCATGGATTTTCAGAGTTTTTTTAATTTCTATCTTTAAATCAAAATTGAGCTATGATTTTTGTAACCGGAGGGACGGGATTGGTTGGTTCGCACGTGTTGTTCGACTTGCTAAATTCAGGAAAAAAAGTACGCGTACTGAAACGCGCCACCAGCAATTTGAAATGGGTGAATAAGGTCTTTTCATACTACACCGACCAACCCAACGAACTTTTCGACCAAATTGAATGGGTGGAAGGCGACATTTTGGACTACCACAGTATGGAAGAATTGCTGGCCGGAGCCAACGAAGTTTACCATTGTGCCGCCATTGTTTCGTTTCATGCCAACGACCGCGACAGCATGCTCAACAACAATGTGAAAGGAACAGCCAATCTGATTAACGCCGCCATTCACCACAAGGTGAAGAAATTTTGCCATGTGAGTTCCATCGCGGCCCTGGGAAAAACGCAGGACGGCAGCGAAATCAATGAAGACACCTACTGGACGCCTTCGAAGCAAAAATCGGGCTATAGTTTGAGTAAGTTTTTTTCTGAAATGGAAGTGTGGCGCGGCATTGAAGAAGGCCTGGATGCTGTAATTGTCAACCCATCCATTGTTCTGGGTCCCGGTAACTGGGACATTGGCAGCCCCAAACTTTTTCAAGCCATTGGCAAAGGATTAAAGTATTATACCAAGGGAGAAACGGGCTTTGTTGATGTGCGCGATGTGTCGAACGCAATGATTCTGCTGATGGATGATCAGAACTTTGGACAAAACAAAAACCAGCGTTTTATCCTGAATGCGGGGAATATGAGCTACCAGGACTTTTTCAACAAGATTGCCGATGCGTTGCAGAAACCCCGGCCGCGCACATTTGCTTCGGACATGGTGCTGCAAATGGCTTGGAGAGCCGCACGTTTAGCCAGTTTCTTTTCAGGCAAACGCCCTCAAATTACCAAGGAAGCTGTTTCGGGTTCGAACCGCATTAACCGCTACAACGGGCAAAAAATTCAGAAAGCCATCGATTTTAAGTACCGAAACCTGGATGAAACGATCACTGATATTGCAGGTTTATTTCAGAAAGATCTCAGCTGAAACGATAAAAAAACGGAAACCCTTTAGGAGCTTCCGTTTTGTATTCATTCGTGTTTTGAAGTTTATTTTTCAACTTCTTTCCAAACCAAGGCACTCGCGCCAACAATGGCTGCATCACCCGGTTTCAGTTTTGAAGGCAAAATTTTGATTTTATCTTTAAAGATTGGCAACAAGTGATTTTCCAAACTTTCTCTCGTTGGCTTAAAAATATAATCACCGGCAGCGGTCGGTCCGCCAAACAGGAAGATGGCTTCCGGGCTCAGGTGGTGAACCGTATCGGCCAATCCTTGCCCCAGCCATTTGCCGGTTAACTCAAATACTTCGAGAGCGACTTTATCACCTTTTTCAGCGGCATCAAAAATCATTTTCGAATCCAGTTCCTTGAATGATTTATCAGCCAGCAAGCTGTCGGCAGCATTGTCGCGTGCCATGATTTCAAACGCTGTCCGCTTCATTCCCGGAGCCGAACAGTAGGCTTCGAGGTGTCCTTTCGATGTGCAGCCGCACAAACGTCCACCAGGAATCAGGGTCGTGTGACCACATTCTCCTGCAAAACCATCGTGTCCGTAAACCAGGTCGCCATTGACAACAATGCCGCTTCCAACTCCGGTTCCTAGGGTGTACATCACAAAATTTTTCATTCCTTTGGCACCACCGTAAATCATTTCGCCAATGGCTGCCGCGTTGGCATCGTTGGTTAAAGCCAGCGCCGGCAATTCAGGAAAGCTTTTCCGCAACAGTTCCACAAAATGCACCACGCCTTTGAATGACAGGTTTGGCGCATATTCGATGGTTCCGCTGTAGTAATTTCCGTTTGGCGCTCCAATTCCGATTCCCAGAATTTCAACGTCGCTATTAACCAGTTTTACTGACTTAATCAACTCTTTGATGGCAACGGTTAACTCGTTAATGTATCTGTCAATGTCGCCGTGTGATGGGGTTGAAATGGAGTCTTTTACCATCACATTGCCTTCGCTGTCTACTACACCGATGGCTGTGTTTGTACCGCCCACATCAACGCCTATTGCTACTTTTTTCATAGTCATTATTTTTTCTTAAAGTTCAGGAAATTTATTCAACAGGGATTTCTTTATTCACGTTTTTACTACCAATAACAGCATAAAAGAAGAGGTATCCAAAACAAGCGACAACCAACCAGTAACTCATTTCATAGTTAAGCACATCGGCCAGCCATCCCTGAATGGCAGGAAGGATTCCACCACCACACACAAGTACCATAAAGATTCCGGAAGCCGCAGCCAAGTATTTACCAAGCCCTTCAACAGCCAGGTTGAAAATAGCTCCCCACATAATGGAGGTGCAAAGTCCGACCAATGCAAGGAACATGAATTTAATCGGCACCGGAACAAGGCCAAAGCTTAAGCCGGCGGTTCCGGATTGGAAAGCAGGCATAGATACCAGCGTAGTCTCTGGCCAAAAAATGGCCAATGCCACCAAAAACATGCCGGCAAAAGAGGTAAAACCAAGCATTTTTCTGCTGGAAACAGTACTTCCGATCGCAGCGCCTGTTAACCGGCCAACCAACATGAGCAGCCAGTAAAAACCAACAACCCCTCCTGCAATTCCGGCTGCAATACCAAGCCCGGGAGTATCTCTGCCTTCTGTAATTCGTTTCGAACTGTCATAAGCCATTTCGCTGACCACTTTCATGCGATAGCCATCAACACTGGCGTTTTGCAGGTCAAGCGCGGTAAGTTCTTCCAGGTAGGAAGCGTCGGCTTGTTGCTTTTCAAATTCAGCAATAATGGTCTCAGCCTGGCTTGCCGTTGGCGTGGTCATGTATAAGTTTGCAATCCCCGGTGTTCCAACTTCAACACCAACATACACGAAGATACCAATGGCTCCAAAAACAAAATGACGGAACTTCAGTGCTCCCGACATTAAGCCGCCCAGTGGTTCTTGCGGTTGGTCAGCGTGTGGTTCAGGAATTCGAGCCATCCGAAGAATGAAGAACACAAGGGCAAAAACGCCCATGGCAATGTACATGATCGGAAAGATGTCGGTAATGCTGGCTTTGGTGGCTTCACCAATCAGGATGCCGACAAATACCGGCGTGAATGTGGCCATCACTGAGTTGAATGAACCACCTACCTGAATCAACTGGTTCCCTTTGTTACCTTCGCCACCGAGTGTGTTCAGCATGGGGTTTACCACAATATTCAACAAACACATGGAAAAACCTGCGATAAAGGCTCCCAACAAATACACCGCAAAACTTTCAGCATGTCCTGACAGGTATTGAATTCCAACACCCACAAAACCAACGGCGACCGCAATAAGCGCTGTCTTTTTGTATCCCACTTTTTGAAGCAAAATACCTCCCGGAATACCCATCACCGCATAGGCAATAAAGTTTGCCAGGTTTCCCAGCATGCCTAAGCTGTTGGAAACATTGAATTGATTTTTTAATACAATACCCATTGGTGCGGCCAGGTTGGTCACAAACGAAATCATCCCGAAAAGCAGGATCATCATCAAAATGGGCAATAAAAGATTCTGTTTACTTTGTTGCATAATAAATTTATTAAGAATGGTTGGTTTAGATTTATTTATTACATGATCTTATTTATTTCGACTTCAAATCATCGCTTATTTTCAGGTATCGCATCGCAGAAAAGCGCCAATTCAAAATCCGAAGTAGCAAATTTAAAAATTAAAATGGTTTTTCAGGATTTCCCATGTCAGATTCCAATAATTTAGACTGAATCATGTTTAGTCCGGCTGCTTCCCATCATTGGATCCTGATAAGTTTTCGACCCGAAGGTGACTCTGAAGATCTTCATCTACGCCTGCGGGGTTGGTGCTGTCCTGGTAGGGCGAAGTAATCCGGCGTCCGCCATATTCAAAGCGCTCGGTCATGATATTCAGAATCTCATTGGCCGTCGATTCAACAGGTTTATTGGAGACGTGAACCACCGTAAATCCGCCTTTTCTGAAAATAAAAGAAGCATTTCGGATTTCGCGTTTCACTTTTTGCTCATCGGTATAGTTGGAGCTGTCGTGTCGGGGCAGGCTTTTGAGCCGTTTTATGCGGTGGGCAATCAAATGCTGGATGCCGATATGCAAACCAAATACGCGTTGCGGATCAATTTCGAACAGCTCCTGCGGCGGTTTTATGCCGTCGACCAGCGGAACGTTGGCCACTTTCCAGCCATACATGGCCAGGTAAACACTGAGCGGCGTTTTGCCCGAGCGCGACACTCCGCACAAAACAATCTCGGCTTTGTGTAAACGCTCGGGGCTCATGCCATCGTCATGATTCAGGGTAAACTCAATGGCTTCAATCCGGTCGAAATATCGTTGGTTGATTTCGCGAAAAAGGCCCGGCGATTTCAGCGAGGCAATGCCCAGCTCCTGGTCCAGGTAATCAGCCAGCTTGCCCATAAAGTCAATCTGTTTTACCTTGTGTTTTTTCGCCAGGCCGATCAGGGCTTTCCGCAAGTCGGAATTAACCATGGTGTGGGTAATCAGTCCATCTTCCTTTTTGGCCCGAAGAACCACCTCTTCCAGCTTTTTCTCGTCCGACACATCTGGGACAATGGTCACCGGCACGTTGTTATTTGGGTACTGAATAAGCACGGACTGAACCATGTTGTTTCCCGCCAGCCCTTTTCCTCCGGATACGACGTAAATGGGTTTCCCTTTTTCTTTTTTTCCTGAATTTGGCATCGCTGTCGTGTTTGTTTGCTGTTAAAAATAGAACAAAGCTTCGCGCAAAAATGATTCGTCACTGCTGCAACCACAGCCACTGAAGCTGCACTGGCGTGTTTCGACCGGCCTCGAGCTGCATGGAGATTTCGTACTCGCCGGCCTCCGAAAAGTGGATTGTGCCCAGCCGGTGTGAGACAAAATTTGGTATGTGCCAGTTGCTGTTGGGCTCGCCAACAGTTAAGCCGGTTGGAGCAATCGGCTGTCGAACGGTTTTGTTGGCCGCAGTGACCTGAATTTGGCCGGCCGATTTTTCTCCCTGAAAGCTGTAGGAAGCGTCGACTTTGTAAACGCCCGGCTCATCGATAAACAGTTTCCAACTGGCCTGGTACGACTTGGGGACCACCACATGGGCCGGAACCGTTCCGTGCTGTTGGGCTGCGATCAGTTCACGATCTCCGCTTTCTGAAATCAAATTGTCAGGATTCAGTGCGTAACCGCCATCAGCCGTTTTAGCAACCAAGCCCTCGCTGATTGCCGGTTTTGCTGCATACTCCAGCACCACCACCGAAATCAGTGGGTCAGGCTGCTCTGCCGGCAAGCCGATTTCAGTAAACACATCCTGATGCTTTACCGTCAGCGGACTTTGCAGCTTATCGCTCAACACATAAGCCCGGGCGGGCGGAGCGCTAATTCCCGTTACCGGAAGCTTCCGGTTAAACGGCCAGTTGTAAACATGCAGGTAAATTTTGTAGCCCTCGCCGGTTTGTTTGCAGGTCATTTTACCCCAGTCGTGCTGGTTTTCGGGCAGGTCGAATGCTTCGGCATTGTAGATCGCTTCGCCGTTGACTTTGAGCCACTGCCCCATTTCAAGCATGCGCTGCGAGATTTCGTAAGGCACCTGCCCATCGGCCCGCGGACCAATATTCAGCATGTAATTTCCATTCAAACTCACATTACCGATGAGCGCTCGCAGTAAACCGGAAGTTGATTTCCATTCGGTATCGAGCTGATGAAAACCCCAGGAGTGGGCCACGGTTCCGGGCGATTGCCAGGGGTAGTCGAGTTTGGTGGTGCCCAGCTGGTTATCGCCCAAGGTGCGGAAATCGATGTCGCTGTCTTCTTCCATCGAAAGGCCCAGGCGCGAGTTCACCAGGCAGTCGGGTTGCAGTTCCCGGATCAGGCTTTTGAGCTGCAGCAGCTGGGCTTTGCTGACAATCGATTCGGAATGATTGATCCACATGTCGAACCAAATCATCCCGATGGGCCCGTAGTTGGTAAGCAGCTCACGCATTTGCGGCATCACTTTCTCCTGCCAGTACTGGTCGTATTGCGCTGCGGAAATGGGGTAAATCTCTTTGGAATGATCCCAGCCGTACGGATGTTCCCAATCGACCCAGTGCGAGTAGTAGAGGCCCAGCTTGAGCCCGTGTTTTTGGCAAGCCTCGGCCAGTTCCTTTACAATATCGCGCCGCGGCTGGGTGTGGTCCGCTACATCGTAGTCCGACACCTGGCTGTCCCACAGCGCAAATCCGTCGTGGTGCTTGGCCGTGAGGGTGACGTATTTCATGCCCGATTGTTTGGCCAGCAGCACCCATTCTTCAGGGTCAATCGCGTCCCAGTCGAATCGGTCGAGCAGGCTCAGGTATTCGGTTTTGTCGATGCTGTTGCGGTAGAAAATCCACTCGCCGTAGTTGTTGTCGTGCCGCAGTTTTTCGCCTTTCCAAACCCCTTCGGCACCACTGTAAATTCCCCAATGGATAAACATGCCAAAGCGGGCATCGACAAACCACCGGGCACGTGGGTTGGTTTGCGACTGGCCAAAAAGCTGGGTGGCCATCAATAGGGAAAACAACAGCGAAAGCAGGCTTCGCCGGATAGCGTGTGATGGTTTGGATGGGTTCATTTTTTCGATTTAATTGTTGGGACAATCCGTACCACCAACAAATGTATAAAATGTTACCGACTCCCCATCTTAGCGACGAACGACTTGCTTATTATTCGAAAATGCCGGGCGGTTTGGAAGGCCATTTGCCGTAGTTATTTTCAACCAGGCTTTCCTATTCTTCTTCCGATTGATCCTCAAACGAATGAACCTCACATGCGTATTCCAGGTTGGTAAACTCGTCTTTGGTGAGCCATTTTTCGGAAGTCGTCAACGCATAGTCGTGGTCGCCAAGCGATTGCAAGTCCCACACAATTCCTTCAGCCTCAGGAAAAGGCTCCTTCCCTTCCAGTTGGTCACCCAGCAAGCGTTTAATCAAATTGTTTTCAGAAAGGCCATGGCTTACAGCTTTCAAGGCGGTTTCCTTATTGATTTCAGCCCCATTGTTCGGTTCTCCTTTCATTTCGAACTGGACGATGTTGACCTTGGTGAGCGGAAATTTTCCGTTGTAGGCTTTATAAAGCAGCTGGTTGATGTTGAACAACTCCTGATGAATGTAGATGTCGGAATAGTTTTCGGCGACTTTTTCACGCAGCATTTCGTGCGAAATATTATCAATCTGTCCGTCGGCCAAAACATCCGAAAGCCTGTATTCGAGCAGGATGGCAGCCGCCTCGTTCGGCTCAAAGTCAGAAATGGCCAGAAACAGGTATTCCTGCAGTTCGGCCGGTTTCAACTGTTCCGCATCCGGGTACTCGAATCGTTCCAACAGCGCTTTAAAGTCGTCGTTATTCCACGCTCCTTCCAGCTCATCGGCGTTTTTTACATCTTTTATCTTCACTAAATACTTCATGCAACTTGTCTTTGGTTTCTATTATACCAACCATTGGGCAAGCGCATTGTTTTCGTTGATTTGGAAGCTGGCGAATAAGCGCATCGAATCATGAATTGTTAAGCGAAAACGTTCGGAATTGAACGTGCTGTTGCCTGTACCGTATCACCCGATCATCATCAAAATCAGGAATCAAACTTCCATCACGATGTCGCCAAATTTTCATCGGGGAGAAAATAAAATTGCATCGGGAAGAAAAATTATTTCCATCGGGGAGAAAATTTATTTGCATCAGGAAGGAAATATATTTTTATCGGGATAGAAATAAATCGGAATCGATATTTGTCAATCATTAAGTTATCAACAGGTATTGACTTATTCGAACCAATGTCATAAATTGTCTCTTGTTATCATATTACCAAATTTCATTTAATTTTTAAATATGTTGAAATACAAATTAGTTGAGCGCGGCAAGCCAGGCGACCCAGACGCTCCGAAAAAACTTTATGCATCGCCAGTGAAAACTGGCACAAAAACAATTAGTTCATTAAGTGGCGATATCGCCGATATTTCTTCGCTAAGCCGGGGCGATATTAATAGTGTTATCACCAACCTGGTTGAGCGGATCCCGAAAGATTTGCTCGAGGGCAATTCCGTCAGTTTGGGCGAACTCGGCACCTTGCGCATAAGCTTTAGCAGTGAAGGTGTAGCAGATGAAGCAGACTTTCATACTTCAAAAATTAAGGGGCTCAAAGTCATTTTCACGCCCGGCAAACTGATCAAGGAAGAATTAAAACGAGCAAAATTCAACAAGTAAACAGGAAACAGGTACGATTTGACGAAAGGTGCAGGCTTACGGCCTGCATTTTTTTTGGCCGTTCCGGTGCGAATCAGTAATTGTCGTGCTTACAGGTTAATCACCTTTTCGGCTGCCTTTTGAAGCAGCAGGATGTCGGTCATGGTGCCGGCAATGCCCACTTCCATTTGGTTTATCAGACCAAAATGATTGAGGCAGGTTTTACAGGCCATCAGTTTCACTCCTTTTTGCTCCAGGGTTTGCAAGGTTCCAACAACTGGCGATCCCGAACAAATTAATTTCACCCCGCCGTTGTAAAAAGCCATCACCTGCGGAAGTTCCCGTTCTTCGCTCAGCAGCTTGAGGTAATTTTGAACGAGTAAGAGCCCGAGCTCACCGTCTCCTGTTCCCATGCCGTTGTGGGTGATTTGGATGAGGGTTTGTTTCATTTTTGATTTGGATGTTTGGTTTGGATGCAAAGATACTCCATTGCACGAACGAACCATTGCTTAAGCCACTGTTTACTTCTGTTGCTTGTGGTTTGTTATTTTGGGGGAGAAAGATTCAAGCCGGCTAGCCACGCAAGCGTTTTACATGATCTTCTTTCGTTCGGGTTTCAGGTCTTTGACCCACTGGTTGACGATGTATTCGTTTTTGCGAATCCATTCGCGTACGCCATCTTCGGGATCGGCTTCGCTGTTCATCAGGTAGATGAGGCTGTTGATTTGCTTTTCTGAAAACTGCATGCGCTCGAAAAGCCGGGCCACTTTCGGCAGTCGTGTAGCCAGGCTTTTGTTGCCCACCGCGTAAATGTTTTCCTGTGCGCCAAATACCTGCTGCGGATCATCCAAAAACCGGAGTTCGTAGCGGGCAAACAGCCAGTGCGGTTCCCAGCCGGTGATGACAACTTCTTCGCGTCGTTTAAACGATTCGGCAAAAGCTTGGGTCATGTCCTGTTCCGACAGGCTCAGGAGTTGTATTCCGCTGAGGTCGTATTGATCGATCGCGTGACGCGTTTGATACATCACGCCGGCCTCGGTTTCAATCCCAATAATCTCAACATCTTTTCCTTTTAAATCTTCAATCGATTGATACTGGCTGTAGGCCGGCACCACCAGCCCGGTGCGGGCATGCGGGTAAATAATGCCCACCTGCTCAATCGCGCTGGCATGGGCCTCCAGGTAATGGCCATGCGTTTCCGGCAGCCAGGCATCGGCAAATACATCCGCTTTTCCGCTGGCCACTTCGGCATAGGCGCTTGCCACATCGGTCAGTTTCATTTCAACCTCAAATGCCATTTGCTCTTCAAGCACAATCTTTGCCAGGTTGGTAATGGCAATGGCCTCCGACCAATCGGTGTAAACCAGCTTGACCTGGCGTGGTTCATCCGCTTGTTCATTGGTGCTTGTTGTGCAGGCCCCGGTTAGTAAAAGGGCAGTCAAACTTACGAGGATCGTTTTTATCTGTGTGTTCATAATTTCTGATTTTAAGCCATTCACTAATCAAAAAGCGCTTCGAGGAATCCCAGCGTTTGTTTGCGGTCTTTCACAATCATCACCGGGATGTTCTTCTCAACCTCCGCCAAATCTTCGGCTGTGCGGTCCAGAATAACGTTGGCCAGTTCCGATTTCACTTTCGAGCCAATCATGATCAGGTCGGCCTGGTTGACCAGTCCGTGGTGATACAGAATCTGGGCTTCATCGTAATGCTTATCGTACAGGAAAGTACAGGGGATTTCCTGCGGATCAAGCTTCAGCTTTTTCATGAATTTGGCGTATTCCTTTTCGCCATGCTTGCTCATGCGTCTCTGTAGTCGCTGTTCGTCTTCCTCCGAATATTGAGGAAAATGGCTGATGGGAATTTTGTAGGCATTGATGGCAAAAATCGTCGCGCCCGTTAGCTTACCAAGGCTGACTGCGGTATTCATCGCTATTTCCGATATTTTTGAGAAGTCGGTGCGAACGAGTATTTTTTCAATTTTTGGAATCACCGTTTCGCTGACGAGCAGGACAGACGACGGCGTGAGTGGCATGGTTCTTCGTGCCAGCGACCCCCTGCCCAGATAACCGACCTTTTTGCCAAACAGCGTGAGGTTAATCTTGTAATCGCGGGTGAATTGCAGCAACTGGTCCGACTTGACGCCTTCCAGAACGACGACTTCGATGTCAATCGCTTCCTGACGCTCAAAAGATGCAGCCACCTTTTCTTCCAGTTCTTCCTGAATAATTTTGGTGATGGGCTTTTTCATGTCAGGAAACTCACTCAATATTTCGCGGGGCAGGTCGTAACTTTGCAGCAAATGAAGGAAATAGATTTTCCGGGCTTTGATTCGATCCACCAAAAATGCTGCATAGTTTACCAGAAAGTCGTCCATTTCGGTCAGGTCCATGCAAACCAGTATGTTGTCTAATTTTTCCATAATGCAATGATTTTGTCGTTTTCAATTTCAAAAAAATCATCCGAACGATAGCCGGGCTGGTGGTTTATTTCGATTCTCTTTTTTTCAGAATATCCGCAATAATCTTCTGATAGTCTTTGTGCTCACGATCCCGTACCCGCTCCATCATTTCTTCGTATTCACCCCGCAGGCCTTTCATCAGGCTCCAGGCAATAATAATCAGGATGATGGCAAAAGGCAATCCGGTTGAAATGGCTGCTGTTTGCAGGGCCTGCAATCCGCCACCCAGCAAGAGCACGGCAGCTACAGCGCCTTCGGTCAGCGCCCAGAAAATTCGTTGGGCAACGGGCGCCTCCAGTTTTCCGCCAGCAGTCAAACTGTCCACAACCAAGGAGCCGGAGTCGGAGCTGGTGACAAAAAAGCTGGTCACCAGAATGACCCCAACCATGGAAGTAACCTGCGAAATGGGGAACTGCTCGAGCAGGACAAAGAGTGAAGTGGCGACATTATCTCTCACTGCACCGCCAATATCGGCCAGGGCATTCAACTCCAGAAACAGGGCGCTTCCCCCAAAGGCCGACAGCCACAGGAAAGTGAGCAGCGTAGGAACGATCAAGACGCCCAGCACAAATTCTTTCAGGGTGCGGCCCCGCGAGATGCGCGCGATAAACATGCCAACAAAGGGCGACCAGCTGACCCACCAGGCCCAGTAGAAAACCGTCCAGCTGTTTTGCCAGTCCGATTGTTGGTAGGTTTCGGTCCAGAAACTCAGTTCGAAGAAGTTTTGCAGGTAGCTGCCCAGGTTTTGTACAAACGAGTCGACAATAAATAAGGTGGGGCCGACAATGATGATAAAAAGCAGAAACAGACCAGCCAGAACGATATTGATTTCACTCAGTCGTTTGACCCCAGAACTCAATCCGGCTACTACCGAACCAGTGGCTGCCAGTGTAATCAGCGTAATTAGAATCACCTGGCTATTGACGGTGTCGGGCAGGTTAAACAGGTGAGCTAAGCCAGCACTGACTTGTTGCACGCCCATTCCCAGTGAGGTGGCCAAACCAAAGAGCGTAGCCACAACGGCCAGCACGTTGATCATTTTCCCGATCGGGCCATTCACCTTTCTCCCCAGTAAAGGATAAAACACCGAGCTGATGGTAAGCGGTAAACCCCGGTTAAAGGTGAAAAAGGCCAGCGCCATACCGACCAAAGCGTATATGCCCCAGGCATGTAACCCCCAGTGCAAAAAGGTAAGTTCCATTGCAACTTTGGCGGCCTCAACGGTTTGACCCTCCGAAGTTGGTGCGTTAAAAAAATGGTTCATGGGCTCTCCCACGCTCCAGAATAAGATCCCGATTCCCATTCCGGCGCTGAACAGCATGGCAAACCAGGCTCCTTTCGAAAACTCGGGCTTGGCATTTCGGCCACCCAGTTTGATGGTGCCAAACTTGCTAAAGGCAATGTACAAGACAAAAATGAGGAAGAAGTTGACAGCCAGGATGAAAAACCAACCGCCACCATCAGATATTGCTCCTTGAATGTTGCTGAATACTTGGGCCATGGGCTCACCCACAATCAGGGTAACCGAAATAAACAAGACAATTAGAATGGCGGAAGGCCAAAAAACAGGGGCATCAACATCAAAATACTTTTTAGTGGATTTCAATTCAGGATTGATTTCATCCTTTTGTTCTTTCTCTTCCATAAGTGTGGATTTACAGTTTCTACTCTTAAGGTACTCGGTGTCGAATTCGGACTTTCTGTGCAAGGTATAAAATTTGAGAGGCGAATCAAAAAGATGAACAGGTGCGATGTGTAATAATTGCAACCTCGATTCAAAAAAAACAGGCAGCCATCAATTCACTGCCTGTTTGGTTCTAATCTTTAATCCGGCTTACTCTTTCTTCAACAAATCTCTGATTTCAGCCAATAATTCCTGGTCCTTTGTGGGGATGATCGGAGCGGGCTCTGCTGGTTTTTCAACCTCTTTCTTTTTCATGTTCACCATAGCCTTAATCATCATAAAAACCGCAAAGGCAATGATGATAAAGTCGATGGTTGTTTGAATAAAATTACCGTAAAGGATGGTTGCCCCCTTGGTGACCACCTCGCCCGCGGCATTCACCACATCGTCGCGCAGCACGTACTGCAGTTCCTTGAAATCCACTCCACCGATCAGCATGCCGATCGGTGGCATCAGGATATCATTCACAAACGAAGCTACAATTTTACCAAAGGCACCGCCAATGATAATGCCAACAGCCATGTCAACCACGTTGCCCCGCATGGCAAAAGCTTTAAACTCTTTCATTAAGCTCATAAGAATTAGAATTAGATGAATATTGGAAATTTGAAATAAAAGGTACTGCTTATTTCAATCCAAGTCAATGGCTTTTTGGGCATCAGAAAAGGGAGGACGATAGGGGTTGTTACAAAAAATTTAGGGTTAACATCGCCGCAAATTTGAATTTGCTTTCGACATTAACCCTAAAATCAACATTCAGAAGAATGGCTATTTCTTAATCAGTAACCAGGTATCGGCGTACTGTGGAAAATCATTGCGGATTTGGTGAACGCGTGCCCGGGCTGCTGCTTCATCGGTGTACGAATTGACACAAACACGATAGTAGCCTGTTTCGCTGTGTAATACAATGGGGCTAAATCCCTGGGGAATCAACTCCTGCTTGTAGCGGTTGGCATTGGCATTGCTGCTAAAGCTCCCGATAATGACAAAAAAGCTTTTGTTTTCGTTTTTAGCCTGGTCTTCTTTTTGATCAAAAGAGAAACTTTCAGCTTGCACCCGCACCGGTTTTTCAACCTCTTCATACATGCGGTCTGATGTTGGATTTTCTCTAACTTCAGATTTGGTACCAGGAACCGAGAATACTTTGGTATTGTCCTGCATGGTTTCTGTTGCAGGTTCATCGTTCTTACTTGTTTTTTGAAAAACTTTACAGCCGGAGGAAAGCAATCCCAGGGCTAAAACTGCAACCATTATTTTCTTCATTTCTTTTTGTTTTAACTTCATTTGACTTTCAAAAATACGAAAAAGCGTTACTGCTTATTGTTCTTAGGAAAACACATTATTAACTTTCAATTGTTAAAATCTAAAACTTCAGAATGTTCTTCAGATAGCGCTGGCCGGCCACGCTGCGGTAAAAGCGGCTTCTTCGGCTGGCTTCCTGCTTGCTGGCAAACCCTTCGTGGTACATCATTACCCAGTTCGAATAATCTTTGGTCAGATCAATCTTACCTTCATTGTGTGCCTGCAGGGCTTTCTCCAAGTCCATGCAAAACCCGTAATAAAAACGGTGGTAATCCTGATTATAGATAACGTATGCGTAATAGTTCATGCGGCAAAAATAGGAAATCTGTATCACTTCCGGCAGTTAATTTCTCATTCTGTGGTGGCATTCAATACAAATTAGGCCAATAACCGGGTATTTCCCGGTCAATCGTAGTGTTCGAATCTCAATCACTGCATATTGATTGCGAAGATGTTGCTTTCGCTGAACAAACAGGCCATCAGAAATACCCAAATGAACCAAACTGCTTCAATGCCACTAGCCGATGGAAGTATCGTTCAATCCAAATTTTTGAAATTAAACCCGCAGCTTCCAGCCGGCATTTTCAAATTATACTAAAACCCAAAGCTTTCGGGATACATGATGGCAATGGCGATGATGGTGATGATAGCCAGTGACAAAAAGATGAAAAACAAAATGACACCGGTTTTGTACCGTTTATTGGTTCTTTCGAGCTGACTCACCGATAAAATTTTGTTGATTTTATTCACCATCTTTTTCAATGCCATCTGGTCCTTCACAATGTAGTCGTAAGCCCCATATTTCATGGTGTTAATGGCAATGTCGATACTGTCCTGACCCGAGAGGAAGATAAATTCTACGTCTGGAGCAATCTGCTTAGCTTTTTTCAACACTTCAATGCCATTCATTCCATCCAGTAAGTAGTCCTGTATGACAATTTTCGGTTGCCGCTCCATAGCTTTCAACACATCCTCACCCGACGAAAACGCTTCGGTATTGGTAAACTTGTTGGTTTTCAGATAGCTTACAACAAGCTTACTGTAGACCGGATTGTCTTCAACAACAAAAATTAACGGACTTTTATTATTTTGCATGGTTAAAGAATAATAAGTTAAGTATGCTCTCGTGTAGAATATTTGTTCTTTTAATTTTGTTAAAATTAGTAAAAAATTAAACACAACAACTTTGAAACGAAATAAATGACCGTAAATGTATAAAAAAGGGCTTGATAATAAGTTATTTGATCACCGCTCTTTTTTGGTTCTTTTTCGTTTCTTTGTTTCAGAAACAAAGAACATGCAGTTAATCATTGACATTGGCAATACCAACATTGTGTTTGGAATCAACCAGGATGGCGTGTGGAAACAAAGCTGGCGAATCCGGACTGACACCAAGAAGACAGCCGACGAGTACGAAGTCATTTTTCGCTCTTTGTTTTCCAGCGGCAAGATTTGCAAAAATGAGATTAAAAAGGTTATCCTAAGCAGTGTGGTACCAGCCCTGAACGACGATTTCAGGGAGCTGACCGAACGTTTTCTGAATCAGAAGGTCTTGCTGATCAAGCCCGACGTATACGATCGGCTGCCAATCAAGATCTTAAACCCCTATCAGATTGGCACCGATCTGGTTGCCAATGCGATGGCCGCCTATTCCAAGTTTAAAAAACCCTGCATGGTAATTGATTTTGGTACCGCACTCACCTTTCTGACCATTTCGGGATCGGGCGAAATTTTGGGGGTTGCCATTGCGCCGGGAATGGGCACTGCAGTGCGTTCGCTGGCAGGCGAAACTGCCCAGCTGCCATACGTTCAATTAGCTCAGCCGCCTTCTGTACTGGGAAAAAATACCGTTCATGCCATTCAGTCCGGTGTGGTTATTGGGTATGCCGGATTGGTTGACCGGATGATTGAACGAACCGAGGCGGAACTAAAGCAGAAGCTATACGTAATTGCGACGGGCGGTTTATCGGGTGTACTGGATGGACAAAGCTCCCGAATCACCCATTTTGAAGCCAACCTGACGCTTGATGGTTTAAAAATCATTGGCGATTTAATCGAATAAAACGACTTGTTTTTCGAGTCGGCGAATGATCTCATTCGGGTCGAATGCTACTTTGTTTCCACCATTTTCCAAATTCCTTCGTGGTTTACCGACAGTTCTCAGCGGTTCAACGAAAAGATCCGGTTCGTTTGGAACAAGCTTCCTAACTTGTGTAACGAAACCGAAATTTCTGCGTCAATCCATTAAATGCTACACTCATGAAAAAGCTACTGATTCTATTCTCAATCATTTTAATTTGTTCTTGCTCACTGACATCATGTTTCTTTCTGGGCCCGTCTATCAAGGGGAATGGCCATGTAACCACCGCATATCGCGATGTCGGTTCATTTGATAAAATCAAAGTTTCGTCGGGGCTGAAAGTCTTGTTGATTCAGTCGGATAAAAATTTATTGAACGTAGAAGCCGACGAAAACCTGCATGAAGTCATCCGTACCGAAGTAAAACGTGGCGAACTGAATATTTTTACCGAAGGACGCATCAAGCGATCACGTAAATTGTTAGTCACGGTTGAGCTGATTGATTTGGAAGAATTACAGTCCAGCTCAGGCTCGCAAGTCAGCTCCAGTGGCATGCTTCGCCTGAAGCGTTTCACGACACAGGCAAGCTCCGGAAGCCAACAGAATTTGAGCCTAAATACCCAAAAGCTGAAGGCTAAAACTTCATCAGGCGCACAAATCACGCTGGATGGAAAAACTGGCGATGCAGACTACAGTGCTTCATCAGGCTCACACCTCAAAGCAGGCGAATTGGTTGCAAAAAGCGGAAAGGCCGATGTATCGAGCGGAGCACACATTTACCTGGAAGTGACGACCAATTTTGAAGGCGAAGCGTCCAGCGGCGGACATGTTTACTACTCAGGCAATCCGACGTCGGTGGATATTAAAACCTCGTCGGGCGGGAATATCATCAAACAATAATCAACAGGATTAACACACACACAAATGAAAACAAGACAAATACCTATTCGCGGAATCATAATCTTATTGCTCGCCATTTTGATGGCTGCTCCCGCGTATTCAAGCCAGAAGAAAACAGATAAACAAAATCGGAACATCGAATCATTCCATGGAATCGCGGTAAGTAGCGGCATCGATTTGTATCTCACCCAAGGGAATTCGGAAGAAGTTGTGGTTGAAGCCGACGTAGATGTGATTGATGCGATTATGACGGAAGTAAATGAGGGCGTACTACATATTTACATGAAAAAGACTTTTGGTTTTCAATGGAACCGCAGCAGTCGCGTTCATGTCACTTTTGATGATCTCACCAGCCTGGCAGTTTCAGCCGGCGCCGATGTCGCAGGTCAAAGTCCGTTCAAGTTGGATGAACTTAAAATCTCAGTCAGTGCGGGTGCCGATCTCCGGATTGATGAATTGTTTGCCGAATCGGTTTGGCTGGATACCAGCAGCGGTTCTGATGCTCAATTGAGCGGGCGGGTGGTGAACTTCGAAGCTTCTTCTTCAAGCGGAGCCAATATTTCGTGCAGCGAGTTGGTTGCTGAGCATTGCAAAGTCAGTGTTTCCAGTGGTTCCGATGCCGAAGTGCATGCCACGCAAAGCCTGAAAGCCAGCGCCAGCAGCGGTGGCGACATCCGCTACCGGGGCAATCCGGCTCATAAAGACATCAATGAGTCAAGCGGTGGCGATGTTTACAGCGAATAAAAAAGAGCTCAGCTATTATTTATCAGAGGCTATCCAAAAAGTCAGGCCGGAAATCTAATTTGACTTCGTGTTCTCCGTGTAATCGTTATGCAATTCTGTGGCTCAGCTATTTGTTTTTACCACAGAGTTTCGCAGAAAGAGAACAAGGAGAATAACAGCGTTTTTGGACAGCTTTTTTGCCTTTTTTAAAAAAACGTTTCATTCACGGCTTGTTCTAGTTAAACGAAATAAGGGGTAATTTGCTTCCATCAATCATTGAGCGATGTCCATACAAATGGTGCATCCGGATCTTGTTTTCTTTTGCAGATAGGCTTCGGCGGATCGAAACCTGCCGGGAAACTCCCCTTCAACCGTCAAAAATCATTACATTTGTTCTTCCAGCATTTTAACAATAGGAAAACACCTTGTAAACCAATAAAAATAATCTCCAATGAAATTCAAAGAATCCTCAAGGCGCTCGTTTTTAAAAAACACGTTGGCGCTAACGGCAGCGGTTACTGCCGTCCCTACAATCATCACCCAATCCGTCAGCGGAGCTGTGCTTCCGGCGTCAAAGCTGGCCGGTGCCAGTGAGCGGGTCAACCTGGCCTGTTGTGGAATTGGCAACCGGGGTGGCGACATCATTCGCGATTTGTATAATACCGGACTGTGCAACATTGTTGCTCTTTGCGATGTGGATATGGGCGCGCCGCACACCGAACGAATTCTGAAAATGTTTCCGGACGTTCCGCGTTTTCAAGACTTCCGCGAGATGTTCGATCAAATGGGGAACCAGATTGAGGCCGTGAGTGTGGGTGTTCCCGACCATTCCCACTTCCCAATTACCATGCTGGCCATGAGTTTAGGCAAGCATGTGTATGTTGAAAAGCCGATGGCCCGAACGTTCAACGAAGTACAGCTGATGATGGATGGTGCAAAAAAGTACCAGGTCGTTACCCAGATGGGAAACCAGGGACACTCCGAAGCCAACTATTTTCAGTTTAAAGCATGGAAAGAAGCTGGCATTATTAAGGATGTTACGGCGATTACCGCCCACATGAACAGCCCCCGACGCTGGCATGGCTGGGATACGGGAATCAAAAGTTTTCCTGCTGCCGAACCCATCCCCGAAACCCTGGATTGGGACCTCTGGCTTGCGGCTGCCCAGCACCACGACTACCACCACGATTACATTAACGGGCAGTGGCGCTGCTGGTACGACTTCGGCATGGGTGCTCTCGGAGATTGGGGAGCACACATCATGGATACGGCGCATGAGTTTCTGGATTTGGGCTTGCCTTACGAGGTTGATCCGGTGATGCTGGAGGGTCACAACAAATTTTTCTTCCCGATGTCATCAACCCTGTCCTTCAAATTTCCTGAGCGTGAGGCAATGCCACCGGTCGAGATTATTTGGTACGACGGTGTAAACAATATTCCGCAAGTTCCCGATGGCTATGGTGTTTCCGAACTTGACCCTAATATTCCGCCAGCAAGCAATGGTAAAATACAACCTGCGAAACTCAATCCGGGAAAAATCATTTACAGCAAGGATTTGACTTTCAAGGGCGGTTCTCACGGAAGCACGCTGTCCATTATTCCCGAAGAAAAGGCCAAAGACATGCAATCGCAATTGCCGGAAGTACCTAAAAGCCCGTCGAATCACTTTGCCAACTTCTTGCTGGCCTGCAAAGGGCAGGAGAAAACACGGTCGCCATTCGAGGTGGCTGGTCCGTTGAGCCAGGTATTCAACCTGGGTGTGCTGGCGCAGCAGTTAAACACCAAACTGTTGTTCGACCGCGAAACGAAGCAAATTACCAACAACAAGTTGGCCAACGAACTGCTTACCGGAACAAAACCCCGCAAAGAGTGGAAAGAGTTTTATAAGCTTTAAGCCAAAAAGTACGGCAGAAGCACTCATCAACTAAAAAAGGCATCCCCGGCAGCCAGTTTAACCATGGTCGCCGGGGATGTATTATTTCGGGAATGCAGACTATCCGCAGCCCTGTCAGGCAAAGTCGTGCTTCATTCATTCTTTGCTTGCCCGATGACCATCAGCTGCGGAGCAGTTTGAAAGCCATGCTTGTCCAAACGTTCCCTGAAAAGCGGAAGCTGCTCTTTGGTTTGATCAAACTCCGGTCGTCCTTGCAGCTCCTCCAGCAGGCTGGCCATTTCGCGATATTTATCTTCCAGAAAAAGTTCTTCCCGGTTGATCGTTTTCATTTTTAGGTGAAGAAAAGAATCAATGACCTCAACTTTGTTTTGACTGATGATTTCGAGAATTTCTTCGGGCGTCCAGGTGGGCCGATGGATGATGCCGTGCAAGCGGTCGACGAACGATTTGAAATGATGCAGCATGCGATGGTTTTCCTGAGCCGGGGTAAGTTCCCCGTTCGAAACTTCATTGATAAGCAACCAGCCATTAGGCTTTAGCACCCGTTTCATTTCGACAAAGGTTTGCTCAATATTTTCAAGATGATGCAAGGCATTGGACAGAGAAACGACATCGAACCTGTTGTCCTCAAAGTGCAACTGTTCGCCACTCATGGCTTGCAAGTCGATATGCTCCTGCGGAAAGCGCGCCCGGGCTTCCTTCAGCCATTGTTCTCCCGGGTCAACACCGGTGAGTTGGGCTTTTCCGTCGAAAGTGGTGTCAAGCAATTTGATGAAATCGCCGGCTCCGCAACCCACATCCAAAACACGGGTAACAGGCTTGTCGCTGAAAAAATGTTGTAGTTGTTTCATAATTATATCAATAACAAAAAGGCCGAAAGGGCGGTAATCACAATCACAGCAGCACGATAGACTTTTTCAGGGATTTTCCGAACCAGCAAAATCCCCAAAAAGGCACCCAGCGCGATGGCTGGTAAAACCATCAAATCCAATTTCAGGCTGGGCCAGCTAATGGTTTTCCAAACAAAAACATGGAGTGGAAATTTTGAAAAATTCAGAATCAGGAAAAACCAGGCTGAGGTGCCAATAAAACTGTTTTTTGGCAGGTGCATTGCCAGCAGGTAGATGGCAAAAATGGGGCCGGCAACATTACCAATCATTGTGGCAAATCCGCCCAGCACGCCCATCGAAGCGGCAAACCACCAGCTATCGGGGAAAAAGGTTTTGCCTTTCCGGCGATCGTGCCACAACATCAAGCCAATACACAGAAAAACCAGGATGGCGATCAGGTCTTTGAACTGTTCGTCGTTCACCACCTCCCCCACCCACAAGGCCAGTCCGACTCCAACAAATGCCCAGGGCAGGATCTTCACCAGGTAGCTCCATTCTGCGTGACGACGATAATAGCCTACGCCAAACAGGTCGGCCATCATTAAAATGGGCAGGAGTATTCCGGTGGACTGTTTTCCCCCGAAAATAAAGGCCAGCACCGGAACCACGATCATGGAAACGCCAGGCACACCAACCTTCGACATGCCAATGAGCATGCCGCAAACAGCCATTAAAACCCATTGCAGGGGTGTCAAATCAAAGGGTGAAAGCACTTCCATTGTATCTGTTTAGAAGCACAAATGTAATAAAGTTGGCCCGGAACAGGCAGGAAGCAGTCTAAAAAAAAGAGGCCGGAACAAGCCGGCCTCAAACCCAAAAACACTTAACAAACAAGTATACAAAAACACAGGACGTTCATCAACCGATTGGTTAATCTTTTTAAAAGAAGAAAAACTTCTTCTTCTCAATTTTTTCCCATTTTCCGGGAATCCACTTCCAGCCTTTTGCCTGCTTCTGCCAATGGCCGGGGCTCCATTGCTTATTTTCCTTTTTAGGCGCCCAGTGCGGGCCCACCCAAACATACATTTTCGATTGCCGGTGCCAAATCCAATGGCCTGGAATGAGTTGATAATCGGGGCCGGGCTTGTCAGGTACCGGTAACTTGACTTCTGGCGGACTCGGCTTTTGTTCCACGGTCACCTGTGCTTGTCCGGTTTCGGAACAAAGAAAAAAGAGAGCAAGTCCGAAAAGGAGAATGCGTATGCTTTGTTTCATGGCTTCGAGGCTTTTTTAATTGTTTTCGCGAACTGAAAGTTCAAAAACAGTGCCAAGAAGGGCGGGATAGATTTTGGTCGGCCCTTGATACCCGATTAAGGTGGAGTTTGTCACTTCTTTGTATCCATATTTGGTTCCTTG
>NZ_LGIA01000191.1 GCF_001270965.1 Sunxiuqinia dokdonensis
GGGTTTTTTATTGACGAAAACTCAGAGATTATGATTATTAACACGCTTGAGTCTTAGTCAGAAAGCAAGTTCGTCGCTTTGCCCTATTGGTTGTATGGCGCTTCAGTCATTGGATTCGAGCGTTCCTGTAAAAACAAATGCTCAACAACATCTTTCCTTTTGGGTTACCTTTTTAGAATTTTTGGGATAAACAGTCAAAAGTTTTTTTGAATGAACTCCTTCGACATAAGGGTTCTCGTTTACGACCCATTTCCGGTTCCGGCCCAGTCTGGTCATCGGAAGCGCTGATCACTAATAAACGGACCGGACGCTCATGAACTCCGGCATCCGCTTATTTTTATACTCAATCAATTAAAAACTTTAAAGACCAATGATCATGGCTTTAGACTATGCATTATTTGAAAATCACCTGACCAGTGATCCAACTGATTACATGGCGGTGACCACTAATGGCACGAGCTTGAACCAGGAAGACCTGGTGAAGCTCATGCTGGTACGCGGTTCAACGCTTACAGAAACCGACATTCTGGCGGTCCTGAAAATGGAACGCGAAGTGGTTTGCGAAGAAGCGGCCAAGGGTAACAACATTACCACGCCCCTGTTCAATCTGGGGCTGAGTGTTAAAGGGGTATTCAACGGTGCGGATGATTCGTACGATCCCACACGGCATACTGTTCGCCTGAACCTGACAGCCGGAAGTGAACTGCGCGAGGTTGCTTCTTTGGTCAAACTACAGAAGGTGAAGAGCGGTAAAGTGCGCCCGGTTATTGAGCAGTTCGTCGATGTATCGCTCGGGAGTGTTAACGAGCAACTTAGTTCAGGAGGCTTGGCCCGTCTGCGTGGCAGCTACTTGAAGTACGACCCCGCCGACCCGGAACAGGGCATCTTTTTTATTGATGCTTCCAACATCGAAACCCGGGTTACGGTGGTGTCGTTGAACAAACCCGGCGAACTTCACTTCCTGGTTCCCCAGCTTCCGCCTGGCGAGTACCAGGTCGAAGTACGCACCATCATCTTTGGACACAAGAGTGCTACAGCCGGACGGCTCGACGCGGTGCTGTCCAGGGTTTAAGCAGTACTGATATGATGCGAAAAGCGGAAATCGCTTTTTAAAATAGCAGGGGATGGACCGATGGTCCGTTCCCTGTTTTTTTGGTAGGAAGGGTCCCAACATACTCCGGCGGCTTGAGCAACGTACTCAAGGTGCTTGAGTAAGGCACTCAGGCATCTTGAGTAGCGCTCTCGATACTCTTGAGCAATGCTCTCAAGCACCTTGAATAATGTTCTCAAGCGGTTTCGGCAAGTTTAAACCCGGTTGCAGATCCCGAAGAAATAGGTCAATAGGGGGGTATCCGGTTGCTTTTTGACAGGAAGCCAGACTGAATGCGATTCTCCAGTCATCTTCCCATTTGGCATCTTCATAGCGTTAGTGTTGAGAGGGAGTCGGAGGGATGGCCAATTTTTGATTTATAATGCTCATATGTGCACAGTTTAGTCGATTGAATTCTCATTTTGGACAGTGCTTTTTTAGCTTAGTCCTCCCAATATTAACACCTCGCTGTTAATAAATCCTTCGTTTTGATACTCATGATAGGCTTTCTTGTCAGGAAGTGCATTGAATTTAATAGCTGGAACTTGGGATTAGGTATCCGAAACTTATGGTTTGATTATTGACAGCCGGATTCCGCTGTAATCTATTGATTCATAGCCCCGATTGACGTACCTTTCCATTCGAATCCAACAAGAAAATATTTTGTATAGAAGCCGGAATTGAGAGCAGTAGAATTCTGTTTTAAACGAAGGAAGGAGGATTCTATTTCAAAATTGAATAGTGAGGATCATGAATTGGGGAAAGAGGTCAGATAATTCCATTTAAGAACTTATTTGACCATTGTGAGAAACCAAAAATCAACTTCTATGAAAAAAAATCTACTTCAAAAGAAGAAAGCCGGGTCAGGTTTCTTCTTAATAGGATCATCTTCGATGCACATGGTGTTGGGGATGGTCATTTTTTTGATCATAACCGCAACTACTGCATTAGGCCAATCAGTGAATGAATTTGGGACATACATTGCCCAAATGAAAGAGTCTCCTGACGATGATATTCGTTTGCAAGCAGCGCGTTTTGAAAGTCTGACGACTGATTTGCACCCCAATCTATACATTGAAGAAGACGGGATGAAAGCGTTTGGAGAGGGAGCCCCTGTTTGTGCTTTTGTCGATGTTGAAGCTTCAGGGCAGATATATGATGCAAATCCACTATTCCGGAAAGTTGAATTGCTAACCATTAAGCTGACCAGCAGCAATGGGCTTAACACCCCGATTAACCTGTCTCTTCTTGAGGGATTTCAAAACCTGAAATACATCTTAATAAGGAGCGAGTTTGCCTGTACTGAAGAGCAGGTAGAAAGCATGTTAACTGGTAGTAAAGCCGATGTTATTGTGTGCTATACCATATCATTTCCCGAATAGGCCATTCTGGCTGCAAATAAAAAACAACAAGATGAAAAAGAGAGATTTGAATACAAGAGCTACAAAGATGTTTTCATTGTCATTGTTGGTGGTTTTAGTCTTCTTTGTTACGACATTCAGTGTTTTTGGGCAAGTACGTGTGCCTTTCACGCAACGTACATCACCATTAGCAGGCGGTAAGAAGATCTATAGCATAAAAGGGGACTTTGCCATGGTTGGCAATACCAATCTCTCTCTGTGGAGTTACGATCCAGATGAGAACAATAGTAATAACTATATGGCTTATGTCGATGTTGACGGAGATTCCAAAACCTTAAATTCATCTTCAGCGACCTTAGCGTTTTCAACAGAAAATGGCGCTATTCCCGAATGTTCGAACATCGTTTTTGCAGGATTATATTGGACTGGTAGAGCACACGACGGTAGCAGCAGCCCAAATACATTTACGGTGACCAAGGGGGGTGTGACTAAGAATTACGACAAACGCGTCGTTTCCTTAAAAGGCCCTGGAGCAACCAACTACCAAACAATTACAGCCAATGCTGACGATATCTACTATCCAACTAATAGTGATGGGTATATGTATTCAGCTTATGCTGAAGTGACAGAGTATGTGAGGCAACACGGTGTGGGGGATTATTTTGTGGCCGATATGGCTTTACGCGAAGGTGATGGAGGATCAACCGGCTATTATGGTGGATGGGGCATGATTGTGGTTTACGAAAATACGAAAATGAAATGGCGAGATGTAACCGTTTTCGATGGTCATGCCTATGTTCAGGGTAGCACAACCATTAGCCATACACTCGATGTATCAGGTTTTAATACGGTACAATCCGGTGATGTAAACATGAAACTGGGGCTCATGGCTGGCGAAGGTGACAGGAGTATATCGGGAGACTACTTTGATATACGTAACCATAACAATACTAGTTGGGTTAGGCTGTCCCATGGAGGGAACAGCACCGATAACTTTTTCAACAGTTCCGTATATACAGGGGGAAACTCAAGAAATCCCAGCCTGACTAATAATACAGGCCTCGACATCGCTATGTTTGATATTCCCAATGCAGATAATGCTGTTATAAAGAACAATCAAACGTCAACCAGCTTTCGCTACGGATCAACGCAAGATACTTACATAATTTTCTGTATGGCCATGGCTGTTGACGCCTATATTCCTGAAGCGGAGGTTGAGACTGGGGTAAAGCTCATCAGTAATCCTTCAACTGAGGGGTATGTTGTTCCAGGCGAGAATATCACAATCGGTGTTGATATTAGAAATAAAGGTACGGAGGCTATTCATGATGCGTTGGTGACTATTCCAATTCCTTTTAATGTCAACTATGTGAGCCATTCGGCAGCACATGGTGTAGTCAATTTGCAAAATGACACCCTTTATTGGAATATCGATGATCTTTTAGTTTTACCTGGCGATCCGGATGAGATCTTAGCTTCGTTGAGTATAACCCTTCAGGTGCGTACCGACTGCCATATTTTTATTAATCCATGTACGCGGTTTTTGGAGCTGAATGGCTCTGTTTCCGGGACTGGTGCAACCAGTTTTACAAGCTTTTCCGGCGTTGGTTTTGTTCACTATGTAAACGAAGGTCCTTGTATTGGAATCCCGGTATTTGGGGTGCAAAAGATCCCAATTGATGCCGACCTGTTTTTGGCCAATAACTGTGGCTCGACTGTAGCCGTCAGTTCTGTGACAATCTGTTCGGGGGCTGGAACTTCACAGCAAGAAGTGATCAATGAAGCTCATTTGCCAGCAAACTCAAGCTTCTACACTGTTACTGATATACAAGGAGTGGATCCGATAGTCGGGGATCTTCCCGTTCCTGGAATTTTTTATGTATTTCCCCCGGGAATTGATGATTGTTGGTTTGAGATTGAACTTATAGCAGACGATGGGCAAGGACCTCAAGCTACAGGAAGCTTAAGTTCCATTATAGAAGAAGGATGTAGTGTTAGCGATATCCCAGCTGCTGTTACCTCTGTTTCAGCGTTGGAAACTATGGGTGTTGCGATCTCTGATGAAGACACGGAAGATGTCAACTTGGTAGTTACATCAAGCGATAGTGGAGCTACAGGACCTTGTCCGATTGTTGTTTCACGAACGTATACGATTTCTGATGAATGTGGTAACAGCCTTGAGTTGGTGCAGACGATCACTATCCGTGACAACACAGCTCCGACATTTACAGCTCCGGCTGACGTTACAATCTATACCGATGCTGACTGCAACTACGATGTTGACGTAGCATTCACAGGTGAGCGTAAATGTCATAGGGCGTTCCTTCTTTATACGACCGATCCTGGTCGGTAATGGCGTAGGTTGGTATTTTGTGCA